>QVQF01000110.1 GCA_003584895.1 Methylococcales bacterium | reverse complement strand
ATAGTGGTCATCGCTATGGAACAACCTGACTATGATGCTTGGGTTAAAAAGACCTTAGAGCAACAAAAACAAAAGCCAGATTTGAGCGATCAAACGCGTGAGCAACTGATGGCTCATGGTGAATCAGTATATTTAAAAAATTGCGTAGGCTGTCATCAAATTAAAGGTGCCGGTGTTCCTGGATTAATTCCTGCTTTAACGGGCAGCGCTATAGCCACTGGGAAATGGGAGTCTTTAGATGGCTTCTTGCGTGCAGGTACTTCAAAAATGCCAAAATTTGATAAATTGAATGGTAAAGAATTTGCAGAGCTAATGACGTATGTGCGCAATAATTTGGGCAATAACGTGGGCGACGAATTACAGCCTAAGCAAACTGCGCTTCCCGATGATGACGATGAATAACTCATACTTTCATTATCGCCCAACATTTCTAATTATTCTTGAGGTATAAATTATGTCTGCTGCTGTAGCCGAACACGACGATCATCATGATGATCACGATCACGGTCCTGCCAAGGGGCTGTTAAGATGGATAATTACCACCAATCACAAAGATATAGGCACCTTGTATTTATTGTTTGCCTTGGCGATGTTTTTTGTGGGTGGCTCTATGGCCATGGTTATCCGTGCCGAATTATTTGAACCAGGCTTACAATTTGTAGATCCTGCTTTCTTTAATTCTATGACCACTATGCATGCCTTAGTCATGGTATTTGGAGCGGTGATGCCGGCCTTTGTTGGCTTGGCCAACTGGCAGATTCCATTGATGATCGGTGCAGCCGATATGGCTTTGCCTCGTATGAATAATATGAGTTTTTGGATGTTGGTGGCGGGTGTATTATTGCTAGCCAGTACCTTATTTATGGAAGGCGGTGCACCTAATGGCGGTTGGACTTTATATCCACCTTTAGTTTTGCAACCTATTACTGTCGGTAAAGCCTTACCCTTCGCTATTTTCTCTGTACATTTATTAGGTATTTCCTCAATTATGGGGGCGATTAATATTATCGCGACTATCTTAAATATGCGTGCGCCAGCGATGAGACTCATGGACATGCCTTTGTTTGTCTGGACTTGGTTGATTACGGCCTTTTTATTAATTGCTGTTATGCCTGTATTTGCAGGAGCAGTGACTATGTTACTGACTGATAAATTCTTTCATACCAGTTTCTTTAATGCGGCTGGCGGTGGTGATCCTGTTCTTTATGAACATATCTTTTGGTTCTTTGGTCATCCAGAAGTGTATATCATGATTTTGCCTACCTTCGGTGTGGCATCAACGATTATTCCTGTGTTTGCGCGTAAACCGTTATTTGGTTATGCCTCTATGGTTTGGGCCACAGCTTCTATTGCGTTTCTTTCATTCATTGTTTGGGCACATCACATGTTTACTGTAGGTATGCCAATAGCAGGTGAGTTGTACTTCATGTACGCCACTATGATTATTGCAGTACCTACTGGTGTTAAAGTGTTTAACTGGACCGCCACTATGTGGAAAGGTGCAATGACCTTTGAAACCCCTATGCTGTTTTCTATCGCTTTTGTGGTGTTATTTACCATGGGTGGTTTTACTGGCTTAATGATGGCTATTGCGCCGGCTGATTTTCAGTATCACGATACTTATTTTATTGTGGCTCATTTCCATTACACTTTGGTGCCTGCCTCTATTTTTATATTGATGGCGGCTGGTTACTTTTGGCTGCCTAAATGGACCGGCCATATGTACAATGAAAAGATTGGACAATTACATTTTTGGTTGTCTGCGATATCGGTCAATATATTGTTTTTCCCTCAGCACTTTTTAGGCTTAGCGGGTATGCCTCGTCGTATACCTGATTATGCAATACAGTTTGCTGATTGGAATATGATTTCGAGTATCGGTGGTTTTATATTTGGTGCGAGTCAGTTATTATTCTTATATATCGTTGTTGATACCATTAAAGGTGGTACAGGTGAGAAAGTAACTGATGAAGTATGGGAAGATGCTGCTAAGCACGGTTTGGAATGGACTTTACCTAGCCCAGTTCCTTATCATACTTGGACTACACCGCCTACCACTGTGCCTACTGAGCATGTTTTAGATACTCACTAAATAATGGGAATATACCTGGTCTATTTATAGGCCAGGTATCTACTAATATAATGACAATAAAAAATAAAAATTTACTCACTGCCGTTATTTTGGTTTCTGTAGCGTTAATCGTGTATTTATTTGCAGTAGCACAAGCGGTTTCTCAATGAACGAAGCGCTTAGTAAAAAACATACTAAGCTAGTTCGGATATTGGTACTCGTTGCTATTGCTATGTTTGGTTTCGGTTATGCTTTGGTGCCTATTTACGATGTATTATGTCAGTGGAAATGGATAGAACGTGATAGGCCTGATGACATAAAAAAAGTGTCGGAGGCAGCCTATAAAGTTAATATGGATAGAGAAATCACCGTAGAATTTATAACTACTTTGAATGAATCTACGCCTATGGAATTTCATCCTGAAATCAAGCAATTAAAAGTTCATCCGGGTGAGTATCATACTGTTAATTTTTATGCTGAAAATAAAGCGAATAAAGTTATGGTTTCTAGAGCTATTGCTAGTTTTTCGCCGGCTTTAACGAGTAGTTACTTCGAAAAGACTCAGTGTTTTTGTTTTTCAGAGCAAACGTTTCAACCGAAAGAAATTAAAATAATGCCGATGCGCTTTGTTATTAATCCAGATTTACCGGCAAGTTATAAAACGATTACCTTGTCATACACATTTTTTGATAATACTGATAAATCAGTAAATAAATAGAGGGGAAGCTGATGTCTACAAATACTGCTTATTACATTCCACATAAAGCAACCTGGCCGGTTATTGGTACGGCAGGTTTAATGACTATGTTGGCTGGTTTTGCAAACTATTTAAATGGTTCGTCTATCGGACCGACTATGATGGTCATAGGCTTGCTTGTTTTTATCGTCATGTTGGTAGGTTGGTTTACCTTGCAAGCCAAGGAAAGTGAATCGGGTATGTATAACCATGGGGTAGGTATTTCTTACCGTATGGGTATGATGTGGTTTATCTTTTCAGAGATCATATTTTTCGCAGTGTTCTTCGGTACTTTGTGGTACACGCGTAATTTGTCTGTGCCTTGGTTGGGCGAAGGCGCAACTAAAGAAATATTACATTCTGCATACCAAGCCACTTGGCCTACTAATGGTCCTGGCAATGTCGGTGGACATTATGAGCCGATGGGTGCATGGGGATTACCCTTTTTAAATACCTTGCTTCTGTTGACTAGTGGTGTGACTTGTACTTGGGCGCATCACGGCTTACTAGCTAAGAATAGAGATCAATTGATTAAAGGCTTAGCGGCAACGGTTTTATTAGGGTTTTTATTCGTTACCTTTCAGGCTATCGAATATCATGAAGCTTACACAGAAATGGGCTTGACTTTAGGGTCAGGTATCTATGGCTCTACATTTTTTATGTTGACGGGTTTTCATGGATTCCATGTTTGCGTCGGTGCGATTATTTTGAGCGTGGTATTATTTCGTAGCGCTAAGGGTCACTTTAAACCTGAAAATCATTTCGCTTTTGAAGCCGCTGCATGGTATTGGCATTTTGTTGACGTAGTCTGGTTAGGTTTGTTTATATTTGTTTATTTGATGTAAATGACTAGACCCAAAAAAGCGCGGACTTAACAGTCCGCGCTTTTTTTTTGTCAGGATGATTGTGCTGTCGAGTGATTGCCAACTATGTATGGGTAACATAATCCATATCTTTTAATTAATACGCTCAGTTTGAACTGGTTTTTGCATCTGCATTCCTTCACCTAAACCATGCGGTTTAAAAATGCCAGTAGCGACTGCTATAAAAAGAAAAATAAATAACAGCATTGATAGGCCAATACGGAACGTCAGGTCTCTTAGGGTTTTTTGAGATTGTTCTCCGGCTTTTCGATTAACAAGGTGAAACAAGGCGGAGCCGAGACTGATAAGTATCAGGATAAAGGCAATGATGATAAGGCTTTTGATAATCATGATAGATTTATGGTTGGTGGTAAGGCGGTCTCTATTCTCGTTTAATAATGAGTTTGTGCCAATAGGTAAATTTAATTATGTACGCTTATATACAAAGATAATGTGATGAGATTTGAGAAAGTGCCTACATTGGCTTATTTGGCGTTTTTGGTGCTGTTATGTGTGCTGGGAACTTGGCAATTAAGTCGTTCAGAAGAAAAGAGGCAGTTTCTTGAGCAGCAAGCGCAGAGTAAGGCCTCTTCTGACATCATAGCGTTATCGAATCAAACTGATATTAATGACGATAAGCTGAGATATAAAAAAACAAAGGCGACAGGCCATTATGATTTAGCGCATCAATTCTTAATAGATAATCAATTCAGCGCTGGGAAAGTAGGGTATTTAGTTTTAACCCCCTTTATTCTGCAAGGAGAGACTGTTGGTGTTTTGGTTAATAGAGGGTGGGTTCCATTAAACCCTGATAGATCTGTTTTGCCTGAGATACAAATCAAGAGCGAAGCTACCGTTGTCAGTGGCCGGATAAATCATTTTCCTAGTGTAGGGCTAAAATTAGCCGGCGCTGAAATACCTACTGATAGCTGGCCGTCGGTCATACAAGTAGTTGATGTAAACGTTTTAGCAAAAAAACTGTCTTATCCATTAATGCACTTTCAAATAGAGCTGGATAAAGATCAGCAATCAGGTTTTAAAAGAGAATGGCAAGCAACGACTGTCATGTTGCCTGAACAACACATCGCTTATGCTATACAATGGTTTGCATTGGCAATAACGCTCACAATACTATTTATTTGGTATAGTTATAAAAAAAATGATAAATAAACAACAAAAGAAAAATCAATTATTGATTTTGGCAATTTTTGCTTTGGCCATTATCCCTTTTTTAATAGCTTGGGGATTAGAAAAACATCCTGGATTTGTGAAAGGTACCACTAATAGTGGGCAGCTAATCATTCCTCCAGTCATTACTGAACGGACTGATTTTACTGGGTTCGATTCTTTTTCATCTAAAAATTTAGTCGAGCTTGCTGGGCATTGGTTGATAGTCAATGTTATTCCAGAAAAAGCCTGCAATGAGATCTGCCTTGATGCACTGATTAAAAGCAAACAATTAAGGTTGATGTTGAATAAGGAATTACCACGTACACGTCGTGTCGTTATTATTTTTAAAGAGCCTGCTATAGCAGAGGTAAATCAATGGTGGTTGAAAGATACGCTGTTATCTAGATTGCATCGTACCAAAAATCCGGCCGATGACGCCCTTTTTTTAAGTTTGCTGCGTGAAGAAAACAAGCTAGATGATGCCTTAATAGAAAAACTAATTGGTGGCGAAGATAAGGAGTTCGCGCTTAATTCAGATTTGATTAGGGTAAAGCCCAGTATTGAATTAATTAAAAAATTAACTGACATCAGGCAGGGTAAGGTTATATCTGATGGCATGTTGTTTTTAATGGATCCTCTGGGTAATTTAATGATGCAATATGATTCTGGGTTCAATACTTACAAAGTAAAAGAAGATCTTATGCATTTACTCAAAATTTCACAAATTGGTTAGTGGTACACAAATGTTCAGAAAATTAACACTATTTGGCGTTGTTTTAACGTTAATAATTATACTCTTGGGTTCATATGCTCGTTTATCAGGTGTTGAACTGCCGGTTGCTGCTTTAATTAAAGGTAATATTCAAGTGGGGCTGTCGGCCACATCAGGCCTGTTGGCTTTGCTATTGTGTTTGTTTTCATGGAGACAATCTCCACGCAAAACAGCAGTCATATTGACATCGCTTGCGATAGTTGTACTTATAAGCTTACAGTCAGCTTTAGGCGTTTTGGCAGCAGCTATAAGCATTATGCCTATAGTCATCACAACGCAGGTGTTATTGAGCATGCTGGTTTTCGGGCTGTTCTTCGGACTCTATTTGCGGAGTAATCCAGCAAATACTGGAACACTTAGCAAGCAGGGTAACGGTCTTGGCTTATTTGCTCAACTGTCGCTGCTAGTATTATTGCTGGAGATAATATCGGGTATTTGGGTTAGCGCTAATCATGCCGCATTAGCTTGTAGCACTTTCCCACAATGCAATGGTTCGTGGTGGCCTAAAGCAGATTATCAGAGTGCATTAAACTTATTTAACGGTTTGTTGACCGGCTACACTGGCATCATTTCATTTGATGCTCAAGTGGCGGCCAATTGGTTGCATAGAATCAGTGCGTTACTGTGCTTTATGTTGCTAAGTTTGCTAATGTTCAGTGCAACAGCAACAAACTCATCAAAACCGCTGAAAACTGCTGGTTTGTGGTTAGGTGTATTGTTGTTTGCGCAAATAGGTCTGGGTATTGTTGGTGTTAAGCTAAATATGCCACTATGGACAACAGTTGCTCATCATGTGACTGCGGCGTTATTGATGCTACCTTTGATTGCGATCAGTTTTTATAGTCGATACGGCTTTGAAAAACAACAATTGCCTATTGTAAGTTTTGAGCCTAAGTTGGAATTAGTTGCGCCATCCCTTCCTGTAGATCTTGCAGTAGAAACTTATGTAGAATTGCCGCCTGAATCACTTTATTTACGTTTAAAGTCGCAGTTAAAACGCACCCGATCTGGACTTAATAGCATATTAGCTAGCCTGCCTATAGGTCAGCAAGAAATTAATGATGATTTACTAGAAGAAATTGAAGCCAGTTTAATCATGGCTGATGTGGGCGTAGATGCAACAACAGAAATTATCAGACACTTAACGCAACGCGTAGAACGGCATCAACTAAGCGACGGTTTAGCACTATCAGTTGCATTAAAAGAAGAGCTGTTGGCCATACTTCAACCTTGTAATATTCCACTACATATACCGAAACAAGACACACCTTTTGTGATATTAGTGGTTGGCGTAAATGGAGCCGGTAAGACAACCACTATAGGGAAATTAGCTAAGCGCCTACAAGCGCAAGGACATAGTGTTATGTTAGCCGCAGGAGATACCTTTAGGGCGGCAGCTGTTGAGCAATTGCAAGTATGGGGTGAGCGCAATAATATTCATGTGGTTGCTCAGCATACGGGCGCTGATTCAGCATCAGTTATTTATGATGGTTTACAATCGGCACAAGCAAAAGGTATTGATGTATTAATAGCAGATACTGCAGGTCGTTTACATACGAAGTCTCATTTAATGGATGAGTTAAAAAAGGTGAAGCGGATTATGGGGAAGCTAGATGTTGCTGCGCCTCATGAAGTGCTATTAGTCTTAGATGCTGGTACTGGTCAAAATGCATTATCTCAAGCAAAACTATTTAATGAAGCAGTTGCCTTAAGCGGCTTAGTATTGACTAAGCTAGATGGCACAGCAAAAGGCGGAGTTATTTTTGCCTTAGCTAAACATACTGGCATTCCCATAAGATTTATAGGTCTAGGTGAAGGTATTGATGATTTGCAGGATTTTAATGCTGAGCAGTTTGTTGATGCACTATTCGTAAGGGATTAAAGCATGATTAATTTCGACGCGGTCACTAAGCGTTATCCAGAAACTGGAGACGTTTTACGAAATGTTAGTTTCCATTTGCGGAAAGGAGAGATAGCCTTTCTTACTGGTCATTCAGGTGCTGGAAAAAGTACTTTGTTGAGATTAATTACAGCAATGGAGCGCAGTAGTAGAGGGCGCGTTATATTGGATGGGCAGGATCTTGGTCTTGCAAAAGAACATCAATTGCCATTTATTAGAAGAAAAATGGGCGTTATATACCAAGATTATAAGTTACTTTATGATAGAACTGTTTTTGATAATATTGCACTACCGTTAATTATTGCAGGTTATGGACATCATGAGGTAACTCGTAGAGTTCGAGCAGCATTAGATAAAGTTAATTTAACCGGCAAAGAAAAGAAATACCCATTAGCTTTGTCGGGAGGTGAGCAGCAGCGAGTAGGAATTGCAAGAGCCGTCGTAAATAAACCCCCTATTATTATAGCTGATGAACCTACAGGAAATTTAGATCCCGAATTATCAGCTGAAATTATGATTTTATTTGAGCAGTTTCAGCAGGTTGGAGTTACTGTTTTGATTGCATCCCATGATATTTCTTTGATAACTCAGCTAAATCATCGCGTATTAAAGCTGGATCATGGTCAATTAGTTGCGAGTTAAGAGATGAAATATAGCAAAAAAGTTCAAACTAGAAAAAATGTACGAGATAATTCTCTTAAGCAAACTAAAAAGCAAACAAAAATAGCTGGTGGTGATTTTATTGATAAATTGCATGCTTATAGAGATCTTCATGCGCATGCATTATTTTCAAGTTTGGGTCGCATTGTTGCGGAGCCATTCAATTCGATCATGACTATATCTGTATTAGCCATTGCAATTTCATTTGTGAGTGGTTTTCATATTTTAGCTGTCAATATCCAGCAATTAGCTGGACATATAGAGGCTAGCAATCAAATGTCTTTATTTTTACGAGATGATGTTTCTGATGTTCATGCTACTAAATTAGCAGAAAGTATAAGACAAAATATAAGTGTTCAAAATGTTAAATTAATTACAAGAGAAGAAGCCGCTGCAGAATTTCAAACATATAGCGGATTTGGTGCAGCTATTAATGAGTTAGAAAAAAATCCACTTCCTATCGTTTTACAAGTTTTACCTAAAAAAAGTTTGGAAGATAGACGAGGGTTAGAGGCTCTCCAAAAGGAGTTTCAACAATCACCTGAGGTAGATGTAGCTCAGATGGATTTGCAATGGATTGAACGATTACATTCAATTATAAGTATAGTGACGTTGTTTACTAGTTTGTTAAATATATTACTAGGCGCTGCAGTTTTGCTAATTATTGGGAATACTGTTCGGATAGAATTACATAATCGTCGAGAAGAAGTTGTTATTGAAAAACTGGTTGGTGCTACCAATTCATTTATAAGGCGGCCATTTTTGTATGCTGGTTTTTGGATAGGTTTTATTTCTGGAGTCTCAGCATGGTTTATTGTAACTGTGTTGATGCTAATAGTAAGGCAAGGAATAGAAAGGCTATCCGATCTATATGGTGGAAGTTTCCATTTGTTATTTTTAAGTTTAACCGATACGTTAGCATTAATAACTATTTCTTCTCTACTTGGAATTTTGGCATCGTGGGTAGTAATCAGTTACCAAATGCATTCAACTAAATTAAAATGACGGAATTATTTGAAACAGAATAATGAAACAAGACATATATTTTCAGTAATTTTCTATAGAAATATCGCACCTATTTAATTAGAGCCAGAAAGAGTTTTTAATCACATTAGTTAAGTTTAACTAG
>QVQF01000166.1 GCA_003584895.1 Methylococcales bacterium | reverse complement strand
TTTTTGCCTCATGCCAGAAGGCATCAAGTTCCATGAGTTCGCAGTCTAGTAGTTGTCGTCCAGACGCCTCTACCTGTTGCTCGATATAGTGAAAGCGTTTGGAAAACTTCTTAGTGCTTTCTTTGAGCGCGATTTCTGGGTTAACGTTTAAATGGCGAGCTAGATTAACGGCGATGAGTAATAAATCGCCCACTTCTTCTTGGATATGGGCTTGATCACCCGATTCCCATGCTTCTTTGACTTCGTCTAACTCTTCTAGCACTTTAGCAAAAACTGGAGGAAGATCAGGCCAATCAAAACCATGTTGCGCGGCTCTATCTTGTATCTTTTCGCATTCGATTAACGCTGGAAGATTGCCTGCTACCCCCGAGAGTACGCTGGTTTTTACGGCTGTTTTGTTTTTCTCTTGACGTTCGTCGGCTTTGGCTTGCTCCCAAGCTTGATGGCGTTCAGCATCGGTATTAAAAACCGCATCTGAAAATACATGTGGATGGCGTCGTACCAGTTTTTCACAGATACCAGCGGACACTTGTTCAAAGTTAAATAAACCTTGTTCGTCGGCAATTTGAGCATGGAAAACAACTTGTAATAGCAAATCCCCCAACTCTGCTCGTAAGTCATCTAAGTCATTTCGTTCAATGGCATCGACGACTTCGTAAGCTTCTTCGATCAAATAAGGAATCAGACTGCTAAAGCTTTGTTTGATATCCCAAGCACAGCCATCTTCTGGGCGACGTAGCCTAGCCATAAGGTCTAACAGTTGTTGGGTATTAGTTAGCATGAGTTATTTAGGTTATTAAAATGTATAGCCAAAGTTTTCATGAAAACGTTGCTTAAATTCACTGAAAGTAAACTGATGGTTTTGAGTGCCGTGATGTTCTATTTTGATAGCACCTAATAATGATGCGATTCGACCAGTGATTTCCCAATCTAATTCATTCATTAAACCATACAATAAGCCTGCACGATAAGCATCGCCACAGCCGGTCGGATCTAATAGAGCACTAGGCTTAGCTGCAGGTATAGTGATGCATTGACCTTTGCTGTAAATTTTAGAGCCTTTGGCGCCTAGGGTAATAATTAAGGCTTCTACGCGCTCTGCAATCTGCTCTAAAGTTAAGCCTGTGCGTTCTTGCATGAGCTCAGATTCATAATCATTTAAAGTTATCCAAGTTGCTTGATCAATTAAGGTTAATAATTCGGCACCATTAAACATGGGCATACCTTGGCCTGGATCAAAGATAAAAGGAATATCCAATTCTACAAATTGTTCGGCATGTAATTGCATACCTTCTTTACCATCAGGCGAAACAATACCGATGCTAATGTCTTTGTCAGTGGGGATGGCATTTAAATGTGAGTAGCTCATAGCGCCAGGATGAAAAGCGGTAATCTGGTTACCGTCTTCATCAGTGGTGATATAGGCTTGGCCGGTATATTCATTATCCAAGATATGAATATACTCACTTGATAAACCGTTAAGATTCATCCATTGACTGTAAGGCGCAAAATCATGGCCGACCACGGCCATGGTTAAGGCTTCTTCACCTAATAAGTTTAAATTGTAAGCAATATTACCAGCGCAACCGCCGTATTCACGGCGTAATATGGGGACTAAAAAAGATACATTTAAGATATGAACTTTTTCCGGCAAGATATGGTGTTTAAATTTATCATGAAACACCATAATAGTGTCGTAGGCCATAGACCCGCATATTAATGCACTCATTGAACGTCCTCTTTAAAGTAAAATTAATGCCCAGGTCACTGCTGCCCAAGCTAACGACATCATAACCGCTGCGGAACCAATATCTTTGGCTCTGCCCGATAGTTCATGATGCTCAAAACCGACACGGTCAACGACCGCTTCCACTGCTGAATTTAATAGTTCAACTATCATAACCAATACTATGCTGCCGATGAGTAATAGTTTTTCAATCGTTGTTTGCCCCAGCCACAGGGCTAATGGTGTTGTGGCTATAAACAGTATTACTTCCTGTCTGAAAGCCTCTTCATGTGTCCACGTTGCTTTAAAGCCGGCAACAGAAAAGAAACACGCGTTGATGAGGCGTTTAACGCCTTTTGCATTTGGATTTGCCATGGTTTAGCTCATTATCAATTAAGGGAAAAAAGCTTATGTTACACCGCTAATATTTAAGTTCGATGTCATAGCCTTATTGATTAATAAGTTGTTGATAAGCTTCGGCGTCTAATAACTGGTTAAGATCTGATAAATTATCAGCTCTGACGCAAAAAATCCAAGATTCATAAGGGCTATCGTTTATTTGTTCGGGCTCATCGTTCAAGCTTTCATTAATAGCAACTATTTCTCCAGAAACGGGACTATACAAATCTGAGGCTGTTTTTACTGATTCAACGACTGCGCATTGTTCTTGTGCTTCAACATGTCGACCTAGTTCAGGTAATTCTATATACACTAAATCGCCTAGCTCTTCCTGGGCAAAATCTGTGATGCCGATACGAATGATATTGTCGTCTTCTACACAGATCCATTCGTGAGATGCGGCATATTTTAAATGGCTTGGTAAATTACTCATTATTTAAACTCTCTAAAGAAGTAGGCTATAGAATTAAAGGCTAAAATCATCAGGTTAGTTGCATCTTAACCTTGTATCTTTTGTCTTGTGCCTTTAATCTTGTGTCTTTATATTAACAAACATCAATAAAACATGCCTGAGATACTGATTTATACTGCTGATCGTTGCCCTTATTGCGTTATGGCTAAACGCTTGCTTGATAAAAAACAGGCAACTTATACTGAAATTAATGTTGATGCTAACGCTGGCATGAGAGAAGAGATGATGCGAAAGACTAAACGCCGAACCGTACCTCAAATTTATATTGGCGATCTTCATGTAGGCGGCTTTGATGATTTATATGCTTTAGAGCAAGCAAAGCAGCTAGATATTTTACTGCAATAATATGCTGTAGGTTGGCGCGCATCTTTTTGCAATCCAATCTAAGCTAAGCAATTTTAGTGGTATTGAGTCTCATCAAATTCATCCACGATTTCATCTAATGATTCGCCAGGTATTCTTTTTTCTTCCATCGCCCATTCGCCTAGGTCTATTAATTTACAACGATCACAACAAAAAGGCTTAAAAATCTGCTCAGCTAACCAAGGCACAGATTTTTTACAGGTAGGACATTTTACGGTAATCGGTGTGTTGTTTGATGACATTAGAATAAGCAACAAGTTAACTTGAAAGGGATGTCATTTGTAGTCTGAATGGGGCGTTTGTCGTCATTGGAGGGTTCCATAAATCGAATGGTGCAACGATGTTTTCCTCCACTGATTTCTGCAAAATAAGGTAATGATTTGTCTATGCTTACTTTGATAAGCTGAAAAGCCTGGTTTTGATCAAGAGGTAGTTGAAAAAAACCTGCATTGGCTATTTCTTTGCTGGCTGAGCGGCTATTGCGTATGAAATCAAGTATGAATTCAATGGCTGTATAGATATCAGTAAAAGAACTGCTCCAGCGATTCAAATCTTTTATGCGTATAGATTCCTCTTGCTCTAACCAATAATGATATTCGGGCAAATCAAAAGAATAGGTGCCTCCCGGAATAGAGCTGCGTTGAGCTATACTTTGAAATAAGTGACTTTCTAAGATATGGCCACCTATTTTTCCAGTGATGGCATAGAGCTTTTCATTGATTTTAGCCAGTTGAGCTAGAATTTCTTGTAGTCGATCTCTATCAACACCTTTGTTGTTCGCTATTTTATTAAGGTTGCTGGCTTGGCGGTCTAGCTCTTTTATAAGTTCTGATTTTAGGTCGTTACGTTTAAAAAGCGTCATTAAGTCAAGTATGACAGTAATGGCTGCGCGCTTTTCGGCAACACTTTCTCCTACTGATAACAGGAAAAATTGTTTGAATAGTTGCTCAAGTCTTATGAAAACACGGATGCGTTCGTTGAGTGGAAATTCATAAGTAATAGTATTGTTCACGAACAATTTTATCCTAGCGGGTGCTTAACGAAAGGTATGAATTGTGCAGTTTTTTAACTGTTTCTGCAAGTTTGTCGTTGGCTTTTGATGTGTCGATGAGGTCATGAGCGTGTGTTATTCGATAAGTTTGCGAGACTTGGCTGTTAATAATAGCTTGTATTTGAGCTAAAGGCATACCATCTCTTTTTCGTACGCGCTCGATTTGGCTTTCTGCAGGGCAATCAATGACTAATATTCTATCGACTAAATCAATCATGTTAGTTTCAAATAATAGTGGAATACTAATAATGCAATAAGCTGAGTTTATGTGGATAAGTGCCGATTGTATGGCTTGATAAATCAGAGGGTGCAATATTGCTTCTATTTTTTGTTTTTGTTGGTTGTCTGCAAAAATGAATTGGCCAAGCTTTTTTCTATTTAATGATCCATCTACATTTAGTATATCTGAGCCAAATGCTAACACTATTTCTTTGAGTGCGGGTTGCCCGACTTCGACCAATTGGTGTGCTATGGTGTCAGCATCAATGACGGGTATATTTAATTGTTCGAACAGCTTGGATACCGTGGTTTTTCCGCAACCTATACCGCCAGTAAGGCCAATCTTTAACATATATTACAAGCCAGCGTAGGTTAAATAAAATTGATTAAGTTGATTGCCCCATAATAAGGCTATCCAACCAGCGCTAGCTAAATAGGGGCCAAAAGGAATAGGCTTGTTGTGATGGTGTTTAGCAAAAACAATTAAGCTGATGCCAATAATTGCGCCTACCAATGATGATAATAAGATAATAACGGCTAGATATTTCCAACCTAACCAAGCACCAAATACCGCTAATAATTTAAAGTCACCATAGCCCATGCCTTCCTTTCCGGTGGCTAATTTGAATAGTTGGTATACAGTCCAAAGTATTCCGTAGCCACCTATTGCACCGATGATGCTACTTTGAGGGTCTGTATAAATTCCGAATAAGCTTAAAAATAAACCCAGCCAAAGTAACGGTAGTGTGATGCTGTCGGGTAGTAATTGATGATCTAGATCTATGAAGCAAAGTGCAATAAGTGACCAAGTAAGCGCTAATGCAAATAAGGTTTGCGTTGTATCACCAAAATGATAGGCGACGAATGCAGAGCTGATGGCCGTTAAGGCTTCAATTAATGGATAGCGAACTGCAATGGCTTTATTGCAGTTCGCACAGCGGCCTTTTAAAAAAATAAAACTGATAACAGGGATATTTTGATAAGGTTTGATCTCTGTGTTGCAATGTGGACAGCGGGATAAAGGAACTGCCAGATTGAATTGTTCGGAAAGTCCTGTTTCATCAAGTTCAATTTGTAGATAGTCGGAGCATTCTTTACGCCAATTTCGCTGCATCATAATCGGTAAGCGATAAATGACTACATTAAGGAAACTTCCTACTAATAGACCCACAAGTGCTGCCAAACTAATAAGTAGATAAGGTGTTGTTAATAGGTTATTTAACGCTTGCATCATAGTCATTGTGAAAAGTCGGTGTTTTTATAGTCAGCAGAATACGTTGTTTTGTTATTTTATTCTAGTTGCGATGTCTTTATGTTAGATTGCAACTATATATATGATACTTTCTCATTCAATACGTGATTTTCTCGCATAAACCTGATAATTATGGCTGTAGATAATAGACCTAGTAATATTACTGTAAATTGTAAAGCTCATCTATTAGAGGTAGACATTATAGGAGACTGGCTTTTGGATAGTCAGATTCCTGATCTTGATCTTATTTTGGCTCAATTTGGTGATGGTACGCAGTTTAAGAAACTCGTTTTTTCTACCGAATCATTAGGGCGCTGGGATAGTTTGCTCATGACTGAGTTGATAAAGTTAATTTCTTATAGCGAAGAAAAAGGCATTTCTGTTGATACAAAGACTTTACCCAGTGGGATTCAAGGCTTATTAGGTTTGGTTTTTGCAGTACCAGAGCGGGCTGGAGTTAGGCGGCAGTCGATTCATATTTCGTGGTTAGAAATTGTTGGCAATAGCGGCTTGCGCTTACAGAGTGATGTTAATGCTTTGATTGTTTTTATCGGTAATTTGACGTTAAGTGTGTTTGCTTTTTTTAGAGGCAAGGCACATTTTCGTTGGGTAGACTTATGGCGAAATGTTCAAGATTGTGGACCTTCTGCCCTTCCAATTATTACCTTAATTAGTCTACTGGTAGGCTTAATATTGGCTTTTGTAGGTTCGGTGCAGTTATCGTTATTTGGTGCGCAGCTTTATATCGCTGATCTGGTTGGATTAGGTATGTCGCGAGAAATGGGTGGCTTAATGACGGCTGTTATCATGTCTGGTCGTACTGGAGCTGCTTATGCCGCTCAATTAGGTACTATGCAAGTTAATAATGAGATTGATGCCTTAGAAACCATGGGCTTTGATCCTATGGAGTTTTTGGTCTTGCCTCGTGTCCTTGCTCTTATTTTCGTTATGCCTTTACTTTGTTTGTATGCTGACTTGATGGGCATCATCGGTGGTGCTTTAGTTACGGTGAATTTTTTTGAAGTTTCCTTGGTGGAATATATAAATCGTACTATTAATGCGATTCATATGTTGGATCTTTCAGTAGGTGTTTTCAAATGCGCTGTTTTTGGTGTCTTGATAGCCTTGTCTGGTTGTATGCGCGGCATGCAATGTGGGCGTAGTGCTTCAGAAGTTGGCGACGCGACTACTTCTGCTGTAGTGACAGGAATCGTTTTTATTGTTATCGCGGATTCTTTGATGACTATAATCTGTAATCGCTTGGGAATTTAATTAATGAATAGTCCGTGCCTAAGTATTAAGAATATGACCATGGCTTATGGTAATTTCATTATTCAGCGTGATTTGGATTTTACGATTAATCGTGGTGATATTTTTGTCATTATGGGTGCTAGCGGCTGTGGTAAAAGTACTTTATTAATGCATCTTATTGGTTTGCATAGGCCGATGAGTGGTGATGTGTTTTATGGTGAAGAAAGTCTTTGGCAAGCTGATTATAAAGATCGGCAACGTTTATTGAGACAGACTGGTGTGTTGTTTCAAAGTGGTGCTTTGTTAAGCTCTATGACTTTAGCTGAGAATGTAGCCTTGCCCTTAACTGAACATACCCGATTAGGCGCGCAGCGTATACGTCAACTAGTCTCTTATAAGTTAGCATTAGTGGGATTGGCCGGCTTTGAGGATTATTATCCTGCTGAACTCAGTGGTGGTATGCAAAAGCGAGCAGGATTGGCGCGTGCTATGGCTTTAGATCCTAAGATTTTGTTTTTTGATGAACCCTCGGCCGGACTCGACCCTGTTAGTGCTAAATTGCTAGATGATTTAATTCGTAGTCTGCGTGATCATTTAGGTGCGACGATCGTTATTGTGACTCATGAATTAGCGAGTATTTTTGCTATAGGCACTTATTCGGTGTTTCTCGATATGGAAACTAAAACTATGATCGCTAGCGGACCTCCAAAACAACTGCTGGCGGAATCACGTGATCCGAAAGTATTACGCTTTCTTACTCGAGGAGCTTCAGAAAGCTCGAACATTTCGGCAATCAAGCGCCAAGGGCATGAGATTTTATGAGTAAACCTGTTAATCCCTACACCATCGGTGCTTTTCTAGTAGGATCATTGGTTTTAATAATAAGTGCTATTTTGATTTTTGGTGGTGGGCAATTATTAAAGAATAAATCTCAGTATGTGATTTATTTTGATTCCGCTTTAAACGGGTTGAATATAGGTGCCCCTGTTAAATTACAAGGTGTACAGATAGGCACGGTTAAAGAAATCTCCATTGAGCTGGATAAAAATGCTACACGTATTACTAAGCCTGTGGTGATCGAAATTGATTCTGAAATGGTTTTGGATTCTGGTGGCCATCCTTTTAAAGTGGCAAGTTCCTTAGAGCAGCGCCAGCAAAATGCTAAACAATTGATTGATGCCGGTATTAAAGCTCAGTTGCAATCACAAAGTTTATTGACGGGTCTTTTGTATGTGGAATTTAATTTTTACCGTAATGAGCCGCTTCATTTGACGGGGCTTAATTACAAAGACCTCCCAGAATTGCCAGCCGTTCCGACCACGGCTGATCAAATTAAAAATACTGCAGATGAACTGATAATGAAATTTCGTCAGTTACCTATTGAAGATATCGTTAAAGACCTTGCGGCAACCTTAAAAGAGATACGCGAAATAGCGACTTCTGACGAACTAAAAAAGAATCGGGTAGCTTTGGCTAAAACGTTAAGTGAAACTGAAAAGCTGGTAGCCAGCTTAAATCAGAATCTTTCTTCATTACTGGTGAATATGAATGGCACGGTTGTTGATACGCGAGCGATGGTGCAGGAATTTACCCATGAAATGCGTCCAGTCTTGCTGTCCACTGAAAAGACGCTAAATGCGGCTACCGATGTATTAAAGGAATCTAAGCAGGCATTAGGTTCCGTAGAGACTTTGACTGCCACAGATGCGCCCTTATGGCAGTCCTTGGAATCTTTGCGAGATGCAGCAAATTCTACGAAAACGCTGACAGATTATCTTGAGCGTCATCCAGATTCAATTATTTATGGAAAGGAGTAGGTAGTTTATGAACTCAAGATTCAATTGCAAGATGAGCTACAAAACAATATCCACACTATTGGCTAGTCTAATGTTGGTGTTCTTTTTAAGTGCTTGTATGCGTGGTAATAAATCAGTGCAGTTTTATAGACTCAACGCAGGTGTCGCAATGATTGATGC
The DNA here is from genome assembly GCA_003584895.1 of Methylococcales bacterium. Taxonomy (GTDB): domain Bacteria; phylum Pseudomonadota; class Gammaproteobacteria; order Methylococcales; family Methylomonadaceae; genus Methylobacter_C. The sequence goes on along the minus strand of QVQF01000166.1, from coordinate 630 downwards.
GGTTAAAATGGATGAGTCTGCCAATCATGCGGTGGTAGGCTTAGGGCCTATACGAATTCCTGATTACTTGAATAGGCCGCAGATGGTTGTGGCCATTAGCGATAATCAGTATCAGTTGTCTGAGGAGCATCGTTGGGCAGAGCGCTTGGATCAAAACATATCATTAGCCTTGGCTAAATTCTTGCCTAGTCAGTTAGGTTCTAATCGAATAGTGCGTTATCCATGGGCTCAGCGCCAAATTGTAGATTACCAAGTAAGTATTGATATTATCGAGTTTAATATTGATGCATTAGGAAGAAGTCGATTGACGGCGCAATGGTTAATCAAACGTAAAGATCAGCCTGATATAAGCCGACGATTTGACTATCAAGTTTCGGCATCGACGACTGATTATGACGTCATGGTGAGTGCTCAAAGTGCTTGCTTAACAAAACTGGGGCAAGATATTGCAGTTACGTTAAGGCAGATAATGAAAGTAGATGTTGGTAACTGATGTTACGCAGTAACGTTGTTTTATTCTCGTTTGCTGCGACTAGCGCCGCAGGAAGAAGCGGCAATTGAGCCGCCTTTTCTTTGGATACTTTCTTTTGGCGGAGCAAAAGAAAGTATCTCGCCTTCGGGTGCGATAAC
>QVQF01000079.1 GCA_003584895.1 Methylococcales bacterium | reverse complement strand
ACTCGATAAGCGCCGACTATTTCTAAATCATTGTCATCCCATAGCACAATATGGCTGTAATAGACGTCAAAGCGATCTAAATCTGAAGCGAGTCCGGTGCCTTCTTCTACGGTACGAAAAGTAAGTTCACGAAGCCGTGCAATTTCCTGCATCACTGGACAATCATCAGCAAACTGATACAGAAAGATTTTCATGCCATCGCGAGTTTCACTCAATAAGGGTGATAGATAAAGCGCTTTTTTAACAGCTTTAGTGTCGGTTGGATGTATAACCGTGGCGACGGTATCAAATAATGAAGTTTTACGCTTCCCACCTAGATTTAAGACATGTTTACGAAACCGTTTACATAACTGTTTATTGGTTTCTTCAGAGTGTTCGATAGCACTGTAAGGAATCGGTGCGCCTACGTTGAATAAGATAGTCTGGTTTTGTTTATTAAACATTTCCTGAACTAACCATAGCGTAGCCAGTGGCTTATAAATCATCGACAAACTATAAAACAAGGCCGAATTTTTAGCCTTGATATGGATAGGCAAAATGGGGCTGTGTGTTTTTTTAGCTAATTTAAGAAAACTGTTATGCCATTCGCCATCGCGGACACCTTTAGGAGTGATTCTAGATACCTCACCGGCAGGAAAAATAATAATAGCTTCTTCCCTCGCTAGGGAATTAAGCATCAATTTGTAAGTTTCTTTTAATTGCTTTTTATTCGCGAGTACATCAACAGGAAAAAAAACCGATTCTAAGGGTTCCATATGCGTTAAGACACGATTGGCCATAATGCGCACATCAGGACGAACTGAACGTATCAGTTTGATTAATGCCAAGCCATCAAGTGTGCCAATCGGATGATTGGCAATAATCAATAAACGTCCCTCAGAAGGAATGTTGTTAAACGAATTATTGTCGACCTGATAATTGAATTTGAAATAATTTAGTAATTTATCCAGAAAAGCAAAGCCACGTAGATGCTGGTTCTTGCGGATAACGGCATTAAAGTCATCTTCGTGTAGAAGCTTTTTGAGTGCTTTGATGGCTAGAGCGTTATCCTTGCCTAGCTTAAAATCTGGGTAAGTATCTTGCAATATACGTTCGGCATTGATCATGGTGGTTCCTTATTAACCAAGACTGGGTAGTGGATGAGCCTTAGTATTTTTCAATTTGAGCAATTTTAGGCGATCAATATGTCAAGCTCGTGACATGTGGTAATTGTTTGCTCGATTAAAATTGTCATAAGCGTGTCATGTATAAAGAAGAAAATGTAGCGATATAAAACTACAACAAATTGTTGAGACCTATGACAACACCACAGTACCGCACTATCTGGATTTCCGACTTACACATCGGTTCTACGCAATGCCAAGCTGAGATTTTGCTAGATTTTCTTAAACATAATGACAGTGAAAAATTATATTTAGTCGGAGATATTATCGATTTTTGGGCCTTATCCAAGAAAATGTATTGGCCCTCTAGCCACAACACCATCATCCAAAAGTTATTGCGTAAGGCACGACATGGTACGCAAATTATCTACATTCCTGGTAATCATGATGAAAACTTACGTGAATACGATGATTATGTTTTTGGTGATATTACGGTTAAAAACTCTGATATTCACATAACGGCTGCTGGACAACGTTTACTCATAGTGCACGGTGATGAATATGACGGCATCGCAAGGCACAGTCGTTGGTTATCATTTGTCGGAAATGTAGGTTACGACTGGCTGATTGAAATGAATCGAGTTATTCGTTATTTTAGAAAACTACTGGGCGTGCAATCACATTTTTCTCTGGCCACTTATATTAAGCTCAAGGTTAAAAACCTTGCGCAGTTTATTAGTCTTTATGAAGAAAGTATTGTGCGTAGCCTTAAAAGTGAAAAGTTGGATGGCGTGATTTGCGGGCATATTCATCACGCAGAAATTAAACAAATCGACGATTTTTGGTATATCAATACCGGTGATTTTGTTGAAAACTGCACAGCCATTGTTGAGCACTTTGATGGTCGATTAGAGTTGTTACAATGGCGAGTGAAAGAATAGGCGTTAGGTAATTTACTTAACGTCTTAAAACAGAACAGTCATTTAAATAATGATCTTTACTATAGATACTCAAAGCTTTCTAGTACCATCCGGTGTGCCCCCGCAACGTAAATTGTCTGTGTTGGTTTTCAACTTTATAAGAGAATATTTGTTAGGAACACAAAAATCAAAAAGACGGCTTACGCCGCCTTTTTGATTAATAAGACTTAGGCTTCTATAAATGTTCTGCGACGACGGATGGTAGCCAAGCCCAAAGCACCAAAAGCCAGCATAGCCATAATCTCTGGCTCAGGTACTGGTCCAGGAGGTGGGATGATAGCACCAAAACCATCTAAATATACATAACCCGCGTGCCCACCGTAAGGACAATCTGAGGCGAGTAGAGACAATGTGAAGTTGTCTCCGACAATACTAGTGCCGCCGGTGCCAGCGGTAGTTAGGTCGATATTTTCCACAACCCAACCGCTAGTGAGCCAAGGTTGATGAAAGCCTGGATCGGGAAATGAACTCCAAGTTACGCCTGAAGTACCTGCGCCAATGTTTCCCGCTGAACTGTAAGCACGACTAACGATGTCTGTATTATTACTATCATCATGTAGCGTCAGTGAAAAATAATCCGAATCTGTCAGTCCGTGGGAACCATCTAATACAGCGTTCCACGCGAAGTAAATGGAATTATCAGTATAGTTTAGTACCGATTGAGAAAGTGTAGACACTGAATAGTTGTTATTACTATCGTTTACACGTACAGAATAAGCGCCGGCATAAACTGTATTGGCGCCAGTAATAGCATCAAGGCCGCCAGTCATAATAGTATTGTTGGGGGCACCGGCAGCATAGCTAGATGGGTCAACGGGCGAAATCGGACTGCCACCCCAAGAACCACCACCTTGCGTCCAACCACTAAGATCACCGCTCTCAAAGCCACCATTGGTAAAGCCAGTCGCATAAACCGAACCGGAAACCATCAAGCCGATGGCTAAAGCTAATTGTGTTTTTTTCATGACATACTCCTAAAGAATTTAACTTAAGATAAATGAATAGTAAGAACAGAAGTTATATCTACTTCAACCACTTCTTATATTCAAAACTCTTAAAAGCAGTAAACATGCCACGTTAACTACAGCTTACTATCTCATTGAATAAATTAGCTTTATGATTTATAAAGTAAGATTTATTAGCTCATTAACAGGCTATCAGGATAAAAGTGTAAAAAACCCTGACATATATACTTAATATTTATAAGGTGAATTCGTATTATGTATGCCAAGACTATAGTTATGGACAATCTAATTTGTAGGCTGGATTAAAGTATCTGACTAATAATTCCATTGCTTTTCAATTAGATGCCAGATAAATTACTTTTAGCTTGGATTTCAGATAGACACGTTATCTGCCTACCTAATTGAATGATGTCTGTAAAAATAACTGACACTTGATAAAAATAGGGCTACCTACTTAAGACGGGACAGTTTAGCTTAACCTTTCGCCCTGTGCCTTTGGTCTGCGCTCAAGCTGTCCCGTCTTAAGTTGCTAGCCTAAAAATATCATGACCTTAAAAATCCCATTGCATTTGTGCTTTAATGACAAAATTAATTACTTTTACTGTTAAAATTTGATAGATCCCATTTAGGCTTAATGACAATATCTCGATGTGCCAGATAAGAAAAAGCGCTAATAAAAGGAGCAAGTATTTTAGCAACCGCACTGAACTCCGTTTCATACTGTTGCCATCGATAAACTGAAGATGCATAAAGCGGTTGCGACACTTGAGTGCGGCTAGGCGTTGTAATATGTTTTTCTGCGGCATGTTGATGGAAATGGATTACAGCAGGATCCCAGTCAACACCGACAAAATCAAAAATCTTACGAAAAGTAACTTCAAATTCTGCTATGGCATCTTCATAACGGAATTCTATGAAACTCACTGTCATTTCCTTTTTGATATACATCCACCACGTCATAACCTCCGCATAAAACTTAGCGGTTCCTTTCCAGTTTAAGAGATGCGCGGTTGTCGCTGTTGGAGCCATCTGCTGCATAAAGCAACTTAAACACACGTCACGAGGATCTCGCATAACGAAAATAATCTTTGCATCAGGAAAAATGCAGTTGATTATGCCAATATCAAGAGTGTTCATAGTGAACTTGTCCACAAAAATGCGTTGATCCAAAGCATCCCCAAATCGGCTACGTACTCTGGCCCAATAAAATTCCCGCAAATGCATAACACCTTTAAGATCAAGATTTTGTAGTTTTTCTGCGGTGCTACTATTGCAACTATCCATGCGCTGTAATTCATTTTGCATGGCCCAGATGAAATCAGTCTCATCAGCGACCATGACTTTAGGATGTGCATCCAATACCTCTTGGGTTAGCGTGGTGCCTGAGCGCATAAAACCCAACAAAAAAATCGGCGCAGGCTGATCTCTGGGAAACTGACTGGCTGACCAACGGCCCATTAGCGCTCTGTTGTAACCCTGTGTATTGGCTTTAAGCATATTTGGAACAAGATTAAGATTTTGTTTGCTGTATTCTGGCAAATAGTTGGACAACTCGGCTGAGGCCTGTAAATGTTTAAATACGGACTCATAATGGCCTAGCTTATCTAAAACTCTGGCTAATTCCTTGTGGGCACGAAAGGCCTCTCTGGCGTTCAATTGCAAAGTTAAGACGTGTTCAAGACGAACTTTAGCGGCATCGTTTAATCCATTATCCGTTTCTAAAGTAGCTAGAAAAACTTGCATCATTTTATTGTCTGGCTCTAGCTTTAAGGCTTTTTCGCCAGCAAGCAAGGCTTCTTTTTTTTTGTTAAGTTGTGCATATGTTGCAGCAATAAGTTGAAAACATCGAAACTCAGAATCGTTGATTTTTATAGCCTGACTAAGCAATTCAAGGGCAGCTTGAAAATCTCCCCAGTGTTGTAGTTGAGCGGCGATTTCGAGTATTACATTTATGTTTTTGCTCGCAACTGAAGTCTGGATGAGCTGCATACCTGCCTGACGTAAATGTGCCAATCCTTGCTTATTTTGACCCATACTACATAAGGATTGGCCTAACCATGCTTGTGCCAGAGGATCTTCTGGGCTTTCTTTCCAAGCTTGTTCAAAATATTGCACGGCTGCTTCAATATTTTGGGCTTTGACGGCGGCATGGCCGCGCTGCATGTAGTCGTTCATAAATAATATCCAAGATAATGACGTGCAAAAGATTAAGCGCAGCTATCGGCTTTCGATTTAGCGAGCGTAACCAAAATGGTTGATGAACGGTTGCAAAGCATCGATTACCGGCGCCAAATCTTTTTCATAGCGCATCCATCGATACTTCGCATGCTCATAGATGGGTTGGGTAACTTGATGATAACTCGGCGTTTGTATGATAGTTCGTTGTTGTGCATGTTGCGCATAATCTAATAAAGCTTCATGCCAACCCACATCCAAAAAATCTAATAAAGACGTGGACTCAATCTCAAAATTTGTGACCAAATCTTCATAATGTATGACATGGTAATGCAGCGGTAAGCAGCGCTCATAGTCCAGCCATGCCTCCATTACTCGAACATAGAGCTCTGCAGCGCTTTCTAGGCTGACAAAATTAGCCATGGCATCATTGTTGCCGAAGCTTTGCATTAGGCAGCTTAGCACCACATCACAAGGATGTCGGACAACCAAAATAAAACGGGCTTCAGGAAAAACTCGCCATAGCAAAGGCACTCTCACTATATTAAGTGGCAGTTTATCTACTAATAGCGTATCCAATCGGCGTTCAACATGACGCTGCATTTCATGGTAATAAGTGTTGCGCAGCATATCTACCTGCTGTTGAGTAAGATCAGCCACGGCATTAGGCACACCACTGGTCATAGCTAGAAAAGCTTGCTCCATGGCTGCCGCTGCGGGTTTCTCCTCCATCGTCTGTAGATCTGGGTGACTATCAAGTATCTGTTCAAGCAAGGTAGTACCTGATCTTGGAAAACCAATCAGAAATATTGGCGAGTCAACGAGCGATAGCTCATTAGTATTGATATTTATTAGCCGTTGATCATTAATCCAAGACCGTGTCTGGGCAATTTTTTCTAAGAACCGCACACGGCCTGCACCATCAGGATCGGCAGTCGATGCCGTTTTAAGCTTACCTTCATTCAGGTGGGACATCACTTTATCTGTTTGCCCTATGCGATCATAAAGCCAACCCAATAATAGATGTATTTCTCCACTCATGGCGTAAGTCATGGGCTGCGAAACAACATCTTCCAGCCGTATAACGGCTCCTGTATGATTTCCCATGCGGCGTTCAAGCCTGGCAGCTATCAAATTAAGAGCAGGATGTTTTGAGTTGCTGGCCAAACCACGCTCAAGGAGTTCATTGGCTTCCTCCAGGCGCCCAATTTTCTCCAGTAGTTCGGCCTGCTTAGCCAGTACATTCAACGAATCAGGTTGTGCGCGCAGTGCGCGCCTATAGAATTCTAGCGCTTCTTCCACGCGTTCATCTATCTCTAGTAAACAACCCAAATTAGCAAGTACTTCCGAAGACTGTGGATTAAGGGCAAGGGCTTGTTTCAAGATAACAGCGGCTTGATCGACTCGCCCTATTTGTAATAAAACCGCACCCAAATCATTTAGCGCGGCACTAAAATTAGGTCTTAATTTTAATGCATACAATAGACTGGACTCTGCCTCATGTAATCGTCCTAATTCCATTAAAGCATTACCAAGCAAGTAGTGGGACGGCGGGTAACTCGGTTGTAGTTGGATAGCTTTTCTATATCCAGTAATGGCCTCATCGAGTTTTCCTTGGCAATGTAAGCTAGCAGCCAGTACATGATGGGGCTGTGCTTTATTAGGCAACAACCTAACCGCATGACGCCCACTTGACTCAGCATCACTATATTGTCCTAATCGGCGCTGAGTTTCAGCTAGCTTTACCCAAACTTCGGCGTCAGTAGGATCAACTTTACATATTTTGGCATACAGAATCTGAGCGTCTTCCAAACGATTTTCGAGAGCAAGTCGATCAGCCTTGATTTTATTGCCTTGAGTCAGGATATTTTTTTTGATCACAGTGAATATCGTCCGTTTCAAATATTATCATTATGTTTTTAGCCATACTAAATACTTGGGGAGAATCGCAGACTTATCACCATTACAATGACTTACGCTGCATTGATTACAGCATCATTTAATGTCAAGTGTCTTAGGAGATGGAAAAAATATATTCTGAGCAATTTTTTCACGTAGACGCACTAGCGCATGTTCGTCATCCCAACCAGTAATCGTAGTTCCATCGGCGAACGCTACAATTGGCGTAACGGGGTGTCCACGACCAATGAAAAATCCAATATCTCCTAACATGTCGCGTTGATAGACACATCCAGGTCTCGGAGTATTATTTACCTGGCCACCCTGCATCGTAGCAGTCCACGCTTTAGCGGGATCTTGAGCGCAATAAAGCTCGGCAGAAAGACGGTAGCCCTCTTCCGACAAACCCACGGGAGCAACATAGACCGATACGTTTTCGCGCTCAAGCGCACTCTCGAGACGTCTACAGAATGGGCAATCTGGAGCAGACCAAATAACAGCTACGGGTGGCTTGTCGCGCTTAACTAATATAAGTTTATCTAACGGCAAATGTTCTACTTGCTCCTTAAGCCAATGCGCCTGACTCTCGGCACTGCTTTCAGATAAGGGCATTGTAGACCAACCTGTTGATTTGATATTAGCTGTCCACATCATATCATTTCTAAAATAAGCTGCAGGTCCTCCAACATTGCCAGACCTTACAGCATAATAGTTTGGAAATACTGTAGCTTCGATGCGATGACCATCACGTAACGGTCTACCTGTTGCTCGCTCAAAGGTCATTTGCGCCTGACTCACATTAGACTGCCAAGTATCATCAGCTAAGACATTTTGTATAATAAAATAATTTATGGCTATGATCAGCAACCAACGAATAAATTTCAAGTTCTTTCTCCCTACGAATCTGTTGAATTAAACAAATCGACGATTTTTGGTACCTCAATACCGGTGATTTTATTGAAAACTGTACAGCCATTGTTGAGTACTTTGATGGTCGATTAGAATGATTACAATGGCGATTAACCGAATAGGCTTTAGGCAACTGGCCTAAAGCCCAAAAGCAGGCAGCTTATTAAATAATGATCTTTGATACCGGCACACACCACTCTGTGATGCCATCTGCTGTGAAGGCACAAACACGAAAGTTAACAAGCTCGCCTGGCGTAAAGCCAGAAATTTCATAATGCGCTTGTGTACTCATGCCTTCATCATTCCAGCCCGATTCATCAGTGGGTATAGGGCCTTTAGACGATTGCCACTTATAAACACCAGTTTTTTTAATCGCTTTAGTTACCAAGCGCACATCACCAGAATGAGTGCCATTATTAGCCGTTAAAATCTCTTTAGGTTGCGCCGAGCTGTCTTGAGATTGATTAAAGCCACTACTGGCCATTTTTGTTACATCCCCATCAGCTAATTGGTTAACATAATGCGCCAATATACGAAAAGTATTATCAGCGATTTCTTCCATATCTCGCATGATTGATTTAAGTGTATGTCCACCATCAGCAGCCGCTAGCGCTGAAGCTTCAAGATTATTGATGGCTAAGATGGCATCTGCCAGTGAAATATAAGGCGTTGTAAAGAAAAGATTGGCCGTTAATTTGGCAATTATATTTCGATAAAAGATGATTTTTTCTGGAATAGACAATGGAATGAAGTCGATCCTAACTCTAGGTTTTTTCATGATAGCCTTCTGATTAAATAACGATTAGGTTATGGCGCAGGTAGATAATAAAAAACTTTTAATAAAATATCTAGTTTATTTTTAATTAAAGTCCGCCGCATTTTAATTATTTGTCTAGTTTTGGTGTTATCTTATTGATTAATTGTATTATTTATTTTTTAAAAAAATAGTGTCATGAGTATAAACTGAAGTTTTCGGCTAGAGTTGATGCGGATATTGGTAACATAAAAGTTAAATTGCCTAAAATTTCAGAAGCTCGTGAATATTTTTATTTTTTTTCCAAAAAAAAAAATTATTAGCCATAGCAAATCGTTATTCGGTTTAGCAAAAAAATTCTTAGGCTTAAAAAATTGTTAATCGGTTTAGCAATAGTTTCCTAAGTTTGAAAACTAAATAATCGACCCAGCCGAAATTTCCTAGGTTTGAAAACTAGATAATCGACTCAGCAGAAATTTCTTAGGCTTGAAAAATTTTTAGCCGGGTCTAGCAAATATTTTCTAGGTTTAAAAACTAGATAATCGACCTAGCCGAAATTTCCTAGGTTTGAAAACTAGATAATCGACTCAGCAGAAATTTCTTAGGCTTGAAAAATTTTTAGCCGGGTC
>QVQF01000171.1 GCA_003584895.1 Methylococcales bacterium | reverse complement strand
TCCTCTTTACAAGGCAGTAACGCCAGTTTCATTGAATATTTATATGAATGTTATTTAGAAAATCCAGAGTCAGTTGAAGTTAGTTGGCAAAAAGTATTTAAGACCATTCATAATGGCCATACTTATGAGACTGCGCATAGTCCAATCGTAGAGCGTTTTGCACAATTGGCTATTAAATCTCAAGATAGACTTGCACAGATGCAAGGTTTCACCGAAGCGAGTGTCAAAAAGCAGGCTTCAGTTTCTCGATTAATTAATCATTACCGCGTACGTGGACATCAAATTGCAAACACAAATCCTTTAGGTAAGGTTGCTATTCAACCTGCGGATATGGACCCTTCTTATTACGGTCTATCTGAATTGGATATGGATACTCTATTTGATTCTGGCGCCCTTTATGGCAATGTTGATCGCTTAACGTTACGTGAGATTATCGCAAATTTTCAAGGTATTTATTGCGATAGCATAGGCTCTGAAATTATGCATATCGCAGATACCCATATTAGACGTTGGCTTATTAATCGCTTAGAAAACTCTGAGCCTAGTTTAATAACAGACTCAGATAAAAAGCATTGGTTATTAAAATTACTTACAGCCGCCGAAGGTATAGAAAGCCATTTACATAATCGCTTTGTTGGCCAAAAACGCTTTTCTTTGGAAGGTGGGGAATCTTTAATTCCTATTCTAGACGAGTTAATTCAAGGATCTGGCGACAAAGGTGTCAAAGAAATTGTTATTGGCATGGCGCATCGCGGTCGTTTAAATGTGTTGGTTAATATTTTAGGTAAAAGCCCCGCGAGCTTGTTTGATGAATTTACGGGCATGTCTACGTTATCACCTGGTGTTAGTTCGGGAGATGTTAAATATCATTTAGGCTTTTCTTCTGATGTTGAAACGCCTGGCGGTCCAGTACATTTAACGCTAGCTTTTAACCCCTCTCATTTAGAGATTATTAATCCGGTAGTTGAAGGCTCAGTCAAAGCGCGTCAAGATCGGGCAGGGCCTGAAGGCATCAACACGGTTATCCCCATTTTAATTCATGGCGACGCGGCTTTTTCAGGGCAGGGCATCGTTATGGAAACCTTGAATATGTCACAAACTCGTGCTTTTAATACGGGTGGGACTGTACATATTGTCATTAATAATCAGATTGGATTTACTACTAGTAACCCACAAGATGCTAGATCTACTTTGTACTGCACTGATGTTGCCAGTATGATTCAAGCGCCGGTTTTTCATGTTAATGGTGACGATCCTGAAGCCGTGGTGTTTGTAACTAAGCTGGCTCTCGATTATAGAATGACCTTTAATAAAGATGTGGTTATTGACTTAGTTTGCTATCGTCGTCTTGGCCATAATGAGGCAGATGAGCCAGCAACCACTCAGCCCATTATGTATAAAAAAATCCGTGCACATAACACCACGCGGATGCTCTATGCGCAAAGACTTATTAATGAAGGGCTGTTAACCGCTGAGCAATCTGCGCAAATGGTACAAAATTATCAAAGCTTGCTAGATGCAGGTCAAGTGGTGTCTAGGCCGGTATTACAAGATTCCAGTTATTCTTATACTCATCAATGGCATGACTTTTACGGTAAGGGTTGGGATATTCCCAGTAATACTGCGATCTCTAGGGATCAATTACGTTTTTGTAATGATAGGATGCAAAGACTTCCTGCGGGATTCGAACTGCATCCCCGTGTCGCTAAGGTTATGGATAATCGTCGTAAAATGGCGGCTGGAGCTATGCCTTTAGATTGGGGTTTTGCTGAGAATCTGGCTTACGCAAGTCTCTTGTTAGAAAAATATCATGTACGATTAACAGGGCAAGATGTCGGGCGAGGTACTTTTGTACATCGTCATGCGGTATTGCATAATCAACTGAATAATAAAACCTACACGCCTATTAAACATCTGGATAAGGATCAGGGTCGTGCGCAAATTTTTGATTCTCTATTATCCGAAGCGGGTGTACTAGGCTTTGAATATGGTTATAGTACGACTATGCCCAATACACTAGTTATTTGGGAGGCTCAGTTTGGTGATTTTGCTAATGGAGCGCAAGTCGTTATCGATCAATTTATCAGTTCGGGTGAAACAAAATGGGGGCGCTTATGTGGCTTAGTCATGTTATTGCCTCATGGTTTTGAAGGGCAAGGTCCAGAGCATTCTTCAGCTAGGTTAGAGCGCTATTTACAGCTTTGTGCCGAACATAATATGCAAGTGTGTACGCCAACGACACCAGCTCAAATATTTCATTTATTACGTCGTCAGCTTACGCGTAATTATAGAAAACCACTGATAGTGATGAGCCCTAAAAGTCTGTTACGACATAAGATGGCGGTTTCAACTTTAGAAGATTTAACAGAGGGTCAATTTCAGCCAGTTATCGGTGAACTAGATAAGGTTAATCCTAAAAAAATAACACGTTTTGTGTTATGTGCTGGCAAAGTTTATTACGATCTATTAGAAGCTCGCAGGCAAGATGAGGTTCAGCATGTCGTTATCGCTAGGATAGAGCAGCTTTATCCATTTCCCGACAAATTGTTTAAAGCGGAAATAGCAAAATATCCGCAGTTAAAAGAATTCATTTGGTGCCAAGAAGAGCCTAAAAATCAAGGCGTATGGTATCAGTCTAAACATCATTTTATTGATAATTTGCCTGCTAATGTCAGTTTGACTTATGCAGGACGAGACGCTTCGGCAGCACCCGCGGTCGGTAAATTCCATATTCATATAGAACAACAAAAAGCTGTAGTTCAAGCAGCCTTATACGGAAAATCTTCAGGAAAATAACATGAGTATCGAAATCCTAGTTCCCCTACTACCAGAATCAGTTTCTGATGCCACATTGATAACTTGGCACAAACAAGTCGGAGATTTTGTTGTTAAAAATGAAAATCTCGTTGATTTGGAAACTGATAAAGTCGTTTTAGAAGTTCCTTCGCCAGAGTCTGGTGTGTTAACTCAAATACTTAAAGAAGATGGCGCTATTGTAACGGGGGGGGAGCTGTTAGCCCTATTGGATGTAGACGCTGTTCAAAAGACAGCCAGTATTTATCAGTCATCTGAGCATCCTAAAGTAACTGATTTTAACGGTGATGATATTCCGTTAAGCCCTTCGGTGCGTAGACTGATTCATGAAAATACCTTAGATCCAAGCATCATCAAGGGTTCAGGGAAGAGTGGTCGATTGACTAAAGCGGATATTTTAGATCATCTTAAGCTACAAACGAGCATAACAGAATCAGTGCCTAAAGATGACGTAGTGAGTCAAGTCAGTAGACCGTTAGTACCAGCATCATCTATAGCGTCTAATTTGCGACCAGAACAGCGGGTGCCTATGACGCGATTAAGAGCAAAAGTTGCCGAACGTTTATTACAAGCACAACAAAATGCAGCGATGTTGACTACGTTTAATGAAGTCAATATGCAAAATGTGATTGATTTACGTAATCAATATAAAACCCGATTTGAACAAAAGCATGAAGTAAAATTAGGTTTTATGTCGTTTTTTGTTAAAGCGTCAATAGAAGCTTTAAAACGCTTTCCAGCTATTAATGCCTCCATTGATGATAACGACATTATCTATCACGGCTACTATGATTTAGGTATTGCAGTTAGCACGCCACGTGGCTTGATTGTGCCTGTATTACATGATGCCGATCAGCTTGATTTTGCAGGCATAGAAAAAAGTATTGCCGATTTTGGTGCTAAAGCTAAAGCAGGCAGCTTAACGTATGATGATTTAAAAGGCGGTACGTTTACTATTACTAATGGTGGCGTTTTTGGTTCTATGTTATCTACGCCCATACTGAACCCGCCACAATGTGCGATCTTAGGTATGCATGCCATTAAAGAACGAGCCGTTGTTGAAAATGGCCAGATTGTTATTAGACCTATAATGTATCTGGCTTTGTCATACGATCATCGTTTGGTCGATGGTCGAGAAGCGGTACAGTTTTTAGTGACCATTAAAGAATGTTTAGAAGCCCCTGCTCATCTTTTGCTTAATATTTAAGCTCATGCCTCATAAGAGTACTAATGATTATGATGTTATTGTTGTCGGTGCAGGCCCTGCAGGTTTTGCGAGTGCTATACGTTGTGCGCAATTAGGTCTAAAAACAGCTTGTATCGATAATTGGCTTAATAAGTCAGGTCAAAGTCGATTGGGAGGTGCGCATCTTAATACCGGCGGCATCGCCTCCATGACCTTATTAGAATCGGCTAAAATATATCATCAACTTAATCATGATTTAGCAATGCACGGTATTCATGCTGAAGCTATTTCAGTCAATTTACCGCAACTCATTCAACGTAAAGATAAAATTATCGCTGACATTAGTCATAACATGGCTAGTTCTTTAGCGCATCACGGTATAGATCATATTCAAGCTAATGCACGATTATTAAATGCGCAGCAAGTAGAAGTTATTTCGACTGTAAACCAATCACTATCAATATTGTGTGCTAAGCATATTATTTTATCGACAGGTTCATCGCCTATTAAATTAGATAAGGTGCAGGTAGATAGAGAATATATTCTTGACTCGATAAGTGCGCTCAATCTTCAAGTGATTCCTAAAAAACTAGCGATCGTGGGTGCTGGTGTGGTTGGACTAGAGTTGGCTAGTATTTGGAATAGATTAGGTGCTAAAACCATACTCTTAGAAGCTCAAGAAGATTTTTTGTCAGTGGTTGATCAACAAATATCAGGGGAAGCTTACCGTATATATACACAACAAGGAATGGATATACGCCTAGGGGCGCGTGTTATTTCAGCAAAAATAGTTAACAAGAAAGTCAGTTTGGATTATCAAGATCAGGATGGTACTCATAGCTTACGAGTCGATAAATTAATAGTGGCTTGCGGTCGAAAGCCTAATTCCATGCTCTTAGCGGCGCCTGAGGCTAATTTATTGTTAGATGAGAATGGTTATGTTTATGTTGATAATAATTGCCGAACTAATCTGCCTGGTGTGTATGCTATTGGTGATTTGACTTTACACGGTCCTATGCTTGCACATAAAGGCATAGAGGAGGGCGTGTTTGTTGCTGAATTTATTGCTGGCCAATGTATGCCTATCCATTATGAAAACCTGCCTAGCGTTATTTATACAGGTCCTGAAATTGCTTGGGTAGGCCAGACTGAACAAGACCTCCGCGCTGCAGGGGTGGCGATTAAAGTCGGTAGCTTTCCTTTAAATAAAAACGTTCGTGCTCTGGCAACGGGGAAAACAGATGGCATGGTTAAAATCATAACATCTGCTGCTAACGATAAAATACTAGGCGTTCATATTATCAGTACCTTAGCATCTGAATTAATAGCAGAGGCAGTGCTAGCCATAGAGTTTTCAGCCAGTAGCGAAGACTTATCTAGAACCATACATGCACGACCTACTTTATCAGAGGCGATACATGATGCTGCATTTTCATTAAAACAAGGGCTAATGCGATAGTCTTGTTTGTCGTAACGCCTATTTATCAGTGCTGTGTAAAATATTTATTCTGTTTCTTTATAGTTTTGAATCGAGTGTTTGCGTGTTAAAAGTTTTATTGGTCTTAGTGAGTGTTTTATCAGGGTCGTTGGTTGTCGAATGTAGGGCAAATTCATTGGCCGAGCAATGGGCTAAGGTGACTAAGCCCTCAGCTTACAACGGAAGTGCTCAAAGTATTGGTTCTTATACTGCAGGTTGTATTAGCGGAGCTGTTTCTCTGCCAATGAATGGTAGTGGTTTTCAAATGATGCGTTTATCAAGAAAGCGATCTTTTGGTCATCCTGACTTAAAACAATTTATTGAGCATTTAGGGCAGACGGCAACCCACCAACATTTAGGCGTCTTATTGATTGGTGACTTGGGGCAGCCAAGAGGTGGACCCACCATAAGTGGACATCGCAGTCATCAAACAGGATTGGATGTCGATATTTGGTTTTTACTCTCAAAGCAGGCAGAAAATCATATCTTAACAATCAGTGATCGTGAAGCATGGGGGGCGCCTTCTGTGCTGGTAGGAGCTACTGATACTCTAGACCATAGGCAATGGTCGGTTAATAATGAAAAAGTCTTAGAGGCAGCTGCAGGCATACCTGAAGTCGATCGAATTTTCGTTAACCCGAGTATAAAGCGTGAACTTTGTAATCGTTATGCGGGCCATCAATGGTTGCAAAAAATACGACCTTGGTGGAAACATGATGATCATTTTCATGTACGACTTAAATGCCCTAAAAACAGTATTGCTTGCCAGGCACAAGAGCCCTTGCCTCTAGGGGATGGCTGTGATGCTGGTTTAGATTGGTGGTTTAGTGAAGAAGCCAAGCACCTAAGCCCTTCAATAACTCCGCCCGCAGAACTTAAGTTGCCTTTACTTTGTGAGAGTGTGCTTAAAGAATAAGATTTACTTGAGCATAGCTATTGCTGCTCTCAGGCATACATCATAGAATGCTTTGCTTTTAGACTTTACTTAGGAGCTTTTAATGTCAGATACAATTTGGTTTAGAACCGGCGAAGCAACCGTGTTTGCTAGTGATGAACAGGGCACTGATGCCATGCCTGAAATTTTGATCGGTAGTGTTAAAGGCCCTGCTGGTAATGCGTTTGCAACATTGATGGGGCAAACAGAAGGCCATACGCGTATGTTTGCTATACGTGCAACTAATCAGCAAGTAAAGCCAGCTACGATTATCGTGCCTAAAGTGACGATTAAATCGAGTGCTTATGTAAACTTATTTGGTGGCCCAGTACAGTCAGCGGTTGCTGATGCGGTACTTGATAGTGTTATCGAAGGTGTCATACCTGCAGATCAAGCTAATGATTTATGCATCATCGCCATGTTATGGATTTCACCTGAATGTGCCGCTAATCCCGATGTTGATCGTAAAGATTTATATCGGACTAATTATGAAGCCATGAAAATTGCTATTTCACGTGCGATGAATAACTCACCTAGTATTGAAGAACTCATTGCAAATCGTCATAAAATTGTTCATGAGATGTATGATCCAGAGACTGGCGAGTCTCAATGGTAGTTTATTTCTAATCGCTAAGATAAATAGCCATCACTTTAACGAGTGTGTGGCTGTTTGTCGTCTTTCTTGTTTTTCTTCGAAATCATTTGTCGACTAATGCTAAGGAAAGTAACTTAAATTAATAGTTATTTGTCACTTTATAATCAAGCCTTCATTATTATTCTATATAATGAACACAAAACTCTTTATCCTCAACATTAAATTTTAAAATGCCTTTATTACGTTTATCCAATATTTCCATTGCTTTTGGTACCCATGCTTTATTAAAAGACGCCGATTTCCAGTTAGATGCTGGTGAAAGAGTTGGTTTACTAGGCCGTAATGGTGAAGGTAAATCTACCTTAATGAAAATCATTGCGGGCAATATTTTACCTGATCATGGCGATATTTGGCGTCAACCTGAATTAAGGTTGGCATGGTTAGAACAATCTCCTGATCTGCCTGATGATGCGACTATCTATGATGCCGTTGCTGGTGGTTTAGGTGAGTTAGGGGAATGGATTACTCGCTACCATGCGCTGACCTTATCAATGGATTATGATGATGAAAAAGCCTTAAATGAAATGGGTGACTTGCAGCATAAGCTTGAAGCACATAATGGTTGGCATTTTCAGCAGCGTGTTGAAAATACTTTGACCAAGTTAGACTTGCCAGGTGACTTAAAAATTAATAGTTTGTCGGGTGGTTGGAAGCGACGAGTTGCCTTAGCGCGTGCTTTAGTGATCGAACCTGAAGTGCTGCTGCTTGATGAGCCTACCAATCATCTCGATTTTGAAAGTATTCTTTGGTTGGAAGAGCAATTACTTAACTTTCAAGGCGCTGTATTATTTGTGACCCACGATCGATCATTCTTGCAAAAATTAGCGACACGAATTGTTGATTTGGATCGCGGTAACTTAGTGTCATGGGCAGGTAATTATGATGATTACTTAGCCCGTAAAGCTGCAGCTCTTGAAGATGAAGCGAATCAAAATGCCGAGTTTGATAAAAAATTAGCTGAAGAAGAAGTTTGGATTAGGCAAGGTGTAAAAGCTAGGCGCACACGTAACGAAGGGCGCGTTAGGGCCTTAGAAAAGTTACGTAATGAACGCGCACAACGCCGGTTACAACAAGGCACAGCTCGATTGGCTCTTGAAAAAGGCGATGCTTCAGGTAAAAAGGTTATTGAAGTCGATGATATTTGTTTTGGTTACGGAGAGAAGCAAATCATTAATCATTTTTCTACCTTAATTCAGCGCGGAGATAAAATTGGTTTAATCGGTGCTAATGGAGCGGGTAAATCAACACTGCTAAAGCTCTTGTTAAAACAGATAGAACCTAATAGCGGTATCGTAGATCAGGGTACTAAACTCGAAATCGCTTATTTTGACCAATTACGTGATCAATTAGATCCAAATTTGACAGTAGCTGATACCGTTGCTGACGGTAATGATTTTGTCGAAATAGCTGGTAACAAACGTCATGTTATGTCGTATTTAGGTGATTTCTTATTTGCGCCTGCAAGAGCAAGATCGCCGGTTAAAAGTTTATCTGGTGGCGAAAAAAATCGACTATTACTCGCTAGATTATTCACTAAGCCCGCTAATCTAATTGTCATGGATGAGCCTACCAATGACTTAGATTTGGAAACACTAGAGCTATTAGAAGAAAAGTTGGTTAATTATGACGGTACTTTATTGCTAGTAAGTCATGATCGTGCCTTTCTTGATAATGTAGTCACTAGCGTTTATGTGCTAACAGGATCTGGTGAGGTCGACGAATTTGTCGGTGGTTATACCGACTGGATGGGATATGTAAAACAGACCGAAGCTAGTAAGCCCGTTGTTACAGTAAAGAAAGTCGAATCGGTGGCCAAGCCAGAATCTTCCAGCAATTCTAAAAAGAAGAAATTAAGTTTTAAAGATCAACAAGAGCTTAATAAATTGCCAGATATGATTGATGAGTTAGAAACTAAGCAAGCAGCATTAACGTTACAAATCAGCTCATCAGGGTTTTATAAAAAAGAACCCTTAGCAATAGCAAAAACGTTAGATGAATTGAAAGTCATAGAAGCTGATTTAGAGAAAGTTTATGCTCGTTGGAATGCTTTAGAAGCACTAACTGAAGAGATTTAACTTAAAAATTCATTGCAAGATAGTGTGATCTCGACTATCCTTGTCTATTGTCAAAGTCACCCTATGACAAACAATCTAGGAGAGATGGCCGAGTGGTCGAAGGCGCACGCCTGGAAAGTGTGTATACGGTAACGTATCGAGGGTTCGAACCCCTCTTTCTCCGCCATTAATATTTGGGGTGTTAGCTCAGCTGGTAGAGCAGTGGACTCTTAATCCATAGGTCCGGGGTTCGAACCCCCGACACCCCACCAAATAAATCAAAGGCTTAGATTATTTTCACTAAGCCTTTTTTATTGTCTAATTTTTTAATCATCTGAAATGTAACCGTTTTGTAACCGCATTTTCTCAATGCTAGGTGCAAATCGTAAAGTAACAAGCAATAAAAACTTATTG
>QVQF01000156.1 GCA_003584895.1 Methylococcales bacterium | reverse complement strand
CGCTCGAGCTCAATGGTCAAGACTTCAATATCAAAATCAGGTTGTTCTCTGGCTTTAAATAATGAGAAAAAACTGCCGCCTGTTGTTAGTTTTTGATGTTTTTGGGCTAATTGATAGAGCTGTTGTAAGTTCTTAACGCGCTCTAATTGCTCTAAACGTACGGCATCAAGGTCATCGGTGCTATGGCCTTGAGCTAAATCAATAAGCTCTTGTTCTTCTAAAGGTATTTTTTGATTGAGTTCAGCTAGTTTTTGTCGTTCTACAGCTAAAGCGGTTGTATTGTTCTTGAATGTTGTGAGTGCTTTTTTAGAATGTTTACCAAATGATGATTGTTTTTTGCTGGTTTCTAATAATTCTGCACGACATTTCTTTAATACACCTAGTTCAGGAAAGTCAGTCAATAAGCATTCATCTAGCGCATGGTCTTGCAGCCAATGTGCTAATTGAGCCAGTGTTGCCTGTTTATCGCCATACTGTTCTGATAAAGATTGCCATTGTGTGGTTTCGGCTTGAATCGTTAAGTCGGTTTGGTTTAGTTGTGCTTTTGCATTATCTAAAGCCTGCTGTTGCTCATTGATCGACCGATAGGCTATTCCTTCAGGTGCTGTTTGTTCAGAACCTAGTTGAGTTTTAAGCTGGCTAAGTTCGAGCTGGAAATTATTTAAGCTGACTTGACCTTCTTGAATGAGCCTTTCTTTTTCTGCAATAGCATTAATGTCGTCTTTAAAGAGTAAAGCATCTTGACCCGCGTTAAGTTTCGTAAGGTTTAGTTGTAGCTCTGCTAGTTGGGTACGAGCTGTTTGCAGGTCATTTTCTTGATCGTCTATGCTCATTTGCAGCGTAGTTATAGCCGTCAATTGCTCATGTTGCAGCTTCGTGAGTTGTTGATCTTCTTGTAGCTCAGTGAGTTGCTCATTAAAATCATTTAAATCTTGTTCACAAGCGCTGAGCTTGTCAGCATCCATAAAAGCAATACTATCTAGCTCTTGTTTTAAGCGATCTAAGGTCTTTTGGGCTTTCTCGGCATTATCAAACAACTCTTTTTTATAATCGGCATAAATATCGCTGCCAATGATCCTTTCTAATATATCCATGCGCTCATTGTCTAGAGCGTTAAGAAAAGCAGAAAAATCACCTTGAGCTAATAAGATTGAGCGGGTAAAGCTACGAAAATTCATGCCGGTAATGTCGGCTACTTGAGTGCAGACCTGTTGCGGCGTTTCGGCTAATATTTTGCCATCGGAGATGCGAGATAAACTCATTTCAATGGGCAATAATGCATG
Organism: Methylococcales bacterium; assembly: GCA_003584895.1. Lineage (GTDB taxonomy): Bacteria > Pseudomonadota > Gammaproteobacteria > Methylococcales > Methylomonadaceae > Methylobacter_C. The sequence continues at coordinate 8,546 of QVQF01000156.1, read as the reverse complement.
GTTAGCATCATTTTCTGCTCGTCTAGCAGACCAATTTGAACGATATTTTTCTCCATCTAGAGAAAACTCAATCGTTGCAAAACAGTCGCTAGTCTGTTGAGTCATAACATGATCTGCAGGACGATTAAACCGAAATGTCTCTCCATATAAAGCTAAGGTAATGACATCTAAGATACTGGATTTTCCTGAGCCATTCGGTCCCGTAATCGCAAAAACACCGGTGTCGATAAAAGGGGCTCTTTCAAAGTCGACGCTATGCTCACCTTCCAGTGAATTGATGTTTTTGAAATGAATGTTTAGTATCTTCATGAGCTAGGGGCTATGTAGGTGTGACTTTGTAAAGTTAGTTGCTTAAGTGCTTGTGCAGCGATAAGTCAATCTTTAATGCTTTACATCATACACGACCGGACTGTTTGAGAAAATAGCCATGCCAAACAACGACAATACTTGCAGAAGAGTCACTATAATTAATTTTAAGGCAAATCAATGAGCTTTAGGCCTGGCGGCAAGGCTTCACCAAAAATTAACTGCTCTTCTTTTTCATCGAGTTGTTTAACCTGTTCTAGCATTTCTATCCATGAAGCGGGTGCTTTACTGAGTTTGAGTTTGGTGATGATGTCTTGGCGTAGTTCATCATCAATATCTCGCGCTCTATCGCCACTTAGGCGAGCAATAAGCGTAGCTGCAAATCCAGCTTGAGGTATTTTTTTCCAATCAACAGACAGTGCTTGCATTAACCAATCGGCAACTTTGTCTGCGGGAATGACATTATGGTTGCTGCCATGAAAAGGCTGTCTAGCCCCAATACGTCCAACAGCCCACCAAGTTTGGTTGGATTCCCCTGCTTTTTGTAAGCGCTTTAATAACCATTCGCCTAGTTGTATTTTTTTATCGATGGGTAAGCGTTCTAAGACGGCGGCGAGACGCACCATATCATCATAGCCACGATTTTTAATAAGCTTGGCAACACCTGCTTGTCTGGCGGCAGCTGGGTTGATGAATTTAGCGATATCGGTAAATAGCTGTTCTTGCGCAGAGCTTGATAGACCACCGGCAATACGTCGCCAGAGCGTCCACCATTCGGTCCAGTTTTGGGTGTCATTAACAAATTGTATATTTTGGTTATAGGTTTTCCAAAGTTGTTCTACACGCCAATCATCTAAGGGATAGCCAAAGCCTGGCCGCAAACAAAATCCTGCTAGACTTAACCAGACTCGTTCGTGGCTTTCTGAGCGCCTACGATATTTAGACCCTTCTAATAAGCTGGCAAATAGCCCTCTAAGTAAGGGCGTATCCCATTCTGTGCGAGGGCAGACTAGTTGTTTTTCTAAATCAGCCCTAAGATTTTTGACGGCTTTGGGAGCTATATCTTTGGATTTTGAGCCAAAAATACTTTGTATTCGGGTAACGGCTGCATCAAATTGTGGGGGGAGGCTGGTGTCTTGAGATAAGCGTGTGCGGCCTTGCTTGCGAATTTGAAATTCTACATCCCAGCGTTGATCGTTGTTATTAACGGCAACACATTGTATTTTAAGCGTACCGACTTCCGTTTGCGTGACGGCTAATTGCACAATGACTTCAGTCTCTTGCGTGCTGCTATCGCCTTCAAACGCTACGGCCAGTGGCGGTAAGGAATGAAACAAATCACTGATGTCAGTAATGTCGCCGGTTTTAAAAACAGCATCACTACTGATGGAGGCAAGATGAAAGCGTACTGGGATGCCTAGGCGCAAAGCAAAATGCCGATCTTGTAAGATGGCTTCTTCGCCTTCTTCACTGCCTTTGGGTAATATACAAATACCTTGTTGGTTCGCGCTATGATCGGTATCAATGATTAGAAAATAACTTCGAGCGCTACCCCCACCGATTTTGAGTTGTTTATCACGGCGCGCCATCGCATAACTAACGGCACCGAAAGCGACAGCTAGTTCTGGGTGCTTATTTTCCAGTAAGACAGGCGGTTTTGTACTCCAGGAGTTAAGTAACTGTATAAGACGTTGGGTAATAGGTTGGCTACGAAACACACCGCCGTTAAGTAGCAATGCGTCTGGTACTCTGCCTTCACCTTTTAATGCTTCATTAGCGGCTGCGGCATGCAGTTTTAAAAACGCAGCGATATGTTTGCTAATTGCAGGTTCTGCTGCATAGGGCAGGCCAAACTCAACAACACCACTGCGTTTCCTGTCAGGCAGATCGTCTAGTGTGGATAAAGGGAAAAAGCCGTCTAAGGCAATACTTCTTACTTCATCACGAGTTAATATGACTGAGCGTGAGCCGCCTATCAGTTTGGAACCTCCTCCTAGTAAGGTTACGGCCATTTGTTCTGGAGCATCTTCAGCTAATAACCGTTCTTTGGCGCAACGACACTGCTCTAATAATTGCGATAAATCTGCAGCTGATAAACGTTGCTCACCATTAATTAATCGCTGCTCGGCTAAATGCGCCAAGGCTAAGTCGATATTGTCGCCACCCAGCATTAAATGATCGCCAACACCAATACGTGTTAGTTTGGGTTCATCAACGCCTGGCTCTACTTTAATCAGTGTTAAATCAGTGGTGCCGCCACCTACGTCGCAAACTAATAATAAATGGACTTGGGCTAAGGCTTGATTGATAGTGCTGTTATTGCGTTTTAGCCAATCATAACAAACGGCTTGCGGCTCTTCTAATAAGCGTACTTGCTTAAGTCCAGCCATGCGGGCTGCTTCCAGTGTTAATGATCGTGCTGATTCATCAAAAGAAGCAGGTACAGTAATGACCAGTGTTTGCTGCTCTAGCGGCGCGTTGGGAAATTGATGCCCCCAAACAGTGCGGATATGCGCTAAATAACTGGCGCTAGCGGCAATAGGTGATACCTTGCTAACATCATCAGCGCTGCCCCAAGGTAGAATGTCGGCACCGTGATCGATAGACGGGTGTGATAACCAACTTTTGGCGCTGGTTACAAAGCGTCCTTTGCTTTTCGCGCCTAATAAACGTGCGGCTAGCCCAATGATAGGTAAATCACCGATTATTTCGCTATCTTGATGATAGCTAGGAAACGCGACATCAGCAGTCGATAGTTCGCCGGGTGCAGGATGGTAACGTACTGAAGGTAGTAAGGGTTGGGCTGCTACTTCGCCTAGTGCGACTAGTTGTTCAATATGAAACAACTGTATTTCAGTGGCTGATTTTTCAGTGCTGGCATAAGCGACTACGGTGTGGGTGGTGCCTAAGTCGATACCGACTAAATATTGAGGAGCTTGATTTTTCACGATTTAGAATTATGTTTAAGTCATAAGGTAGTCTTAGCCATAGTGTATAACCTTGAAGCATCAAAGCGACAACGGTCGAATACCCTTAATCACTAAGTCGATGCTGACTATAATCTCAAAACCGCAGACATTGGTAAAGCTCGCTGTTGCTGTGTGTCTCGCTTGAGTACAGAAAATAAGCCAAGCAAGACAGTATTACTATGCTATGTATGACTATATCGGATTATGCTTTTAACGTTCATAAAAGACTTAAGTAAACTATTGCGTTAAAATAGCAAAAATTAATAAATAATCCGCTCTGGCGGCGTCTCATTCTCAATCGAATGTTTTCTGAGGAAGTTGTATGCGTAAGAAATTTATTACCTATGTCGGTGCTACTGCACTGCTGTTGATACACACGGCAAGTCAAGCTGTTACTGATTTACCTCCTACAATAAAGGTTGATACGGGGCCGGTGGAAGAGGTTTGTTCTGAGTTTACTGATCCTGCTTGGCGTAAAGCACAAACGATTGATGGTGTAGCCATACAAGAATCTAAGCTTTGTAACCCGGACAATCCAGCAGATATCGCCGCGTTTGTAAAAGGCACCAATGGCATTTCTATGGATACCTTAATGCAAACGCAGTTGGCGGCCGATGCGGTAACCGTATCAGACGATATAGACGGTGATGGTGATCCGGACAAAATTGTTATTAAGTTAGAAGTTGTGGAACTTAATGGCCATACGCCTGACATGAAAGATCCGACCACGACTTTTGATATTGCTCCAGGTATACAGCCGACTTTTTGGGTGTATGCCCCTAAAACGAGAGACATGTCGACTAAAAGCTTATATGAGTTGGAAGCCAATCCATTGCTCCGAGTCCCGTCTCCGGTTATTCGGGTTGAGCAAGATGATGTGGTTTGGATAATATTAGAAAATACGCATTACTTACCGCATTCTATTCATTTGCATGGTATAGATCATCCATTTATGGATCATGGGGGTACGGGCAATGATGGCGTAGCGCAAACCAGTAATATGGATACCATGCCTGGACAAAGCAAAACCTATGTGATTAAGCCTAGGCAACCTGGCACTATGTATTATCATTGCCATGTACAGCCGCATACCCATATTCCTATGGGCTTGCAGGGTATTTTCGTAGTTGAAGAAAATCGTCCTAATAACTGGGTGCAAACTTTAAACGTAGGCGCAGGTCAAGTTCGTCATCCTTCTGTTGCTGTGCTTGAAAAATACGCCCGAGAATATGATTTGCATTACCAATCAGCCGATAAAGAATTACATGAGCTAGTTGCACGTTCAGCCAATGATCCGCGTTTGGTTGCCAAGCACATGAATACCGAATATGACACCACGGATGCCACGGATGATTATTTCATGCTTAATGGTCGATCTTTTCCTTATACTTTAAGGGAATCGTTGATACACATGGAAGAGAATCAACAAGTTAAGCTTCGGGTTTTAAATGGTCATACTGAATCATTGGCTATGCATATACATGGTCATAAACCGACCATAACTCATTACGATGGTGTTGATAACGGCCCTGGCTCTTATATACAACGTGATGTCCATGGCATGGTTCCTGCCCAACGTATTGATCTATCGTTGAGCGGTGTGGATGATGGTTTAAATAGTTTTGGTCAAGGTATCTGGATGTTTCATGATCACGTTGAAAAATCATTTACCACCGATGGGCATGGTGAAGGCGGCGATATTAGTCTAGTGGTTTACAAAGGTTTTGTGGATGACAGAGGTATTCCAACTGCACACGGCATGAGTTTGGCACCGTATTTTTCCAAGTCTTTATGGCAGGGTAAATACCCCATTTGGCAAGATTATGATGCCTGGGGTAGCTTAGGCTTACCTGATTTAAAAGCAGAATTTAAACCGTCTAAAGTCGCGGTGCAAATTGCACCAGTTAAAGCGTCAGAAGCAGCAGCTGCTATTGCCGCCCAGCAACAAGCTCCATCAGCATTTTCACGTTTATTTGATGGCTTATTATTAGGTTTGTTGGGCTATGCAGTTGTTGTTAAGCGTAAGCCATTGCTAGATTTTGCAATGAAATTAGTTGATCTTGTTCGTAGTAAGTTGCTTAAAAAATAATTGTAAATCCACTGAAAGTTAAGTCACGTTGGTTGGGCTGCATGTTTTTTGCAGCCCAACTCATATTCTTGGGCTATGTTATTGTTGTTAAACTTAGTGCATGTAGGAAGGGATTTGTAAGCCCGCTCTAAACGTTTGAAGCTGCCATTTCCAATTGCTTGCAATATGATGTAGGGTGTTGACGACTGATAATTGGACGTAGTTGCAAGCACCGCATAGGGCTAATTGCAAATCACACTGGATAAAAATCGGCTCTTTTGTATCGGTAAGTTGTCCCTTAATCATATAAAACAAATTCTTGTAATTGACTGCCATTGACAGTGTTCATTAATTCCAACGGTAGCTCTTTTAGGGTTAAGGCTAATCAACTCGCCAAAAAAGTTGTTATTGTCTTTATCTTTAATTATCCAAGTAGAAATTTCTCTCTTATGACCACATCTAAAAACAAGATTGTTAGTATCACGCCAAAAGCGGATGAAAAGAGAACCTTATCGGCGCAGCAAAAGCAATTTAATACGCTGACTAAGAAGATTGATTTACAAAAGCAGCGTTTAGTCGAATGGCAGGACACTAGGCCCTTGTACCAACAAAAAATGGTTGAAAGTTATGAACCTTTGCAAGAAATTTTTAGTCAGCATAAATTAGCGTGGGTGCAATTATTAGATCAGCATTATGATCTGTCGCTGTTTAAGAAAACCGATAAAATAAAAATTAGACACCTGATCTGCGAAGTGTCAGAACACTTAATTGCTGATTATAAAATGGATGAATTAAAGCCGCTATTTAATAAGTATAGTGAGGATGATTACGATAGTCTTAGTGAAGACCGAGAGTCTTCTATGGCTGAAATGATGAAAAACCTCGCTAAAGATATGTTTGATGTGGATTTAGGTGATGATATTGATATGACTTCACCGGAAATGTTTCAAGCGCATTTGCATGAAAAAATTCTGGAACGAGAAGAAGCCGAGGCTCAACATCGAGCGGGCATAGCTCGTAAAAAGACTAAAAAACAATTAGAAAAAGAAGCGAGGCTTCAAGAAGAAGAGGAGCTCGCCAGTAAATCAGTGCGAGAGGTTTATCGTAAGTTAGTTGCAGTATTGCACCCTGATCGCGAGCCGGATCCAGAAGAACAAAAACGCAAAACCGAGTTGATGCAGCGCGTTAATATAGCTTATGGGAAAAAAGATTTATTGTTGCTGTTGGCTCTACAGTTAGAGATAGAGCAAATCAATCCGGCAGAGTTAAGCCTGATTGCAGACAGCCGTCTTAAATATTTTAATAAGATCTTAAAAGAACAATTGGCTGAATTGGAGCAAGAGACTGATGAAATTGAACAGATGTTTAAGATAAATTTAAACATACCTTCGTTTCAAGGCTTAGCACCCAAACAAATGATGTCTATGCTAGCGAGAGATATCAAAGATTTAGAGATAGATATTTCTGATATCAAACGTGAACTTAAGGCCTATCAAAACCCTACTAGCTTTAAATCCTGGCTAAAAATCTATCAGATTCCAAGAGTTGAAGATTCGTTCTATTAGGATAGGCTGCCATTTGATTTTATGCCAATGCTTTTCGTTATTAACGACAGTTCGGCGTCCTGTTAAACCTTAGCCCAGATCTGCGCTACGTTCGCCGGTACTAATACGACCGCCTTCCAGCATATCAATCACATAAATTTTGCCATCACCATGATTGCCGCTATGCGCTGCTTTCATGATAGCTTCGAAAATAATCTCCACTAAAGCATCTGGTGCGAAAATTTCTAGGCGTTTTTTAGCCAAGAATGGTTTGTAATCTTGGATATGCTGAGTGCGTTCACGTCCAAAGCCATCGCAATCAATAACGGTCATGCCGGGGAAACCCGGAATCTCCAACAAAGCCATGGTGACATGGCTGAGCTTGTGGGGCTGGATAAAAGCGCGGATTTCTTTCATAAGGTTCCTTTACGGTTCGTCAGGCTCTGCAAAATAGCGATAAAGTGCCGGCAATAAGGTTAACGTCAATAAGGTTGCTGTTAATAATCCACCGATAATAACAACAGCAAAAGGTTTTGCTGTTTCTGATCCGACACTGGTTGAGAGTGCAGCAGGAAATAACCCTAGCATTGCCATTAATGCCGTCATGACCACAGGTCTAAGACGACTGACCGAGCCGTTTACAATGGCATCATGTAGGCATTGCCCTTCTCGTCGGAGCTTGTTTAATTGAGAAACAAGAATAACACCGTTTTGTACAGCAATACCAAATAGAGCGATAAAACCAACGGCTGCTGACACACTGAGATTAATCCCCGTGGCAAGTAGAATGAGAATACCACCGATCATGGCGAAAGGCACGTTCATGAGTATGAGTAGGGCATTCTTAATGGACATGAAAGCCCAGAACAACAATATAAATATGAGTCCTAAACTGATAGGGACAATAATGGCTAAGCGCTTCATGGCGCGTTGTTGATTTTCGAATTGACCACTCCAAACGATATGATAGCCCGGTGGCATATCGACTTGAGCCGCTACTTTTTGTTGAGCTTCAGCGACAAAGCTGCCTTGGTCACGGTCTATCAAGTTGCATTTGATAGCAATGCGACGCATATTGTCTTCGCGGCTGATTCTGGATGCGCCTTGATTAATTTTAATGGTCGCCAGTTCAGATAATGGGATACGCTGACCACCTGGAGCTAGTACCGTTAAGTTTTCTAAGCCTGATACCGAGTTACGGGCATCTTCGTCATAACGTAGTGTGATATCAAAACGTCGCTCGCCTTCTAGGAATTGCGAAGCCGCTTTGCCGCCCATGCCCATTTCCATGACAGCTTCTACATCAGCAACATTAATGCCATAACGCGATACTTTGGCACGGTCTATATCAACCATTACTTGTGCGAGTCCCGCTTGCTGCTCAGCGGCTACATCGGTAGCGCCTTGTATAGAGGCAAGAATTCGAGTTACCTGATCGGCTTTATCTTGCAGTGTTTTTAAGTCACTGCCGAATATTTTAATAGCAATTTCGCCTTTGACGCCTGAAATGGCTTCTTCGACGTTATCTTGTATAACCTGTGAAAAGTTAGTGAGTATGCCTGGAAAAATAGCGAGTTCCTTATCCATGGCTTGGACGAGCTGATCTTTTTTCTTATAGCGCCAAGTGTCTTTGGAATTAAGGTCGATTAATACTTCTAA
>QVQF01000177.1 GCA_003584895.1 Methylococcales bacterium | reverse complement strand
TCTTCAAAGCCGACAAAATGGGCTTTGAAATATCAGCTCAAGTAGGACACTTTCTGTTAACTCATTATGAAAGAGACTTGCCGGGCTTATGGGTGTTGCTAACAAAACTAGATCAGGCTTCATTAGCCGCCAAACGCAAACTCACGATTCCTTTCTTAAAACAAATTCTCAATGAGTAAATAAGCGCTGCCTAGTCTATAAATATAGCCGAAAACTAGCAACGCTCACTCCACAAAGTAGACAGTTTTTCTACATGGCTTTATTGATAAGTACTTTATCATCAATCACTAATTCAGAAATACCGCCTAAAGCCGCACGTAAAGTACAAGAAGCTTTCTTAAAGCCCCCTTTATCAGCATTTTCACCTAACCAAATTAAAGTAATATAAGTATCTCTATCGGTCTTAGTTTCACTAGGAAAAAACACCTGTTCGCCTGTTTCTTTTTTAATGACCACAGGGCATTTTTCACTGGCCATGGTTTGTATGGCCACATAATTTCTAATCGACGCTGCAGCTTCTTTTTGCTCATTAGAGGGCTCTTGTTTACTAAGACCCACCATAACAAAACCCGCGACAAAAACCCCAAGAACAGCGAGAACAATTTTCATTGTTTCAGACATATAGTTACCTCTCTTAAATTATGAAACACAAAACCCACTTACCATGACAACCATTGATGCTTAAAACACTTTAGCTTTTATGCTCATCAATCTTCCTGCTAAGTTGCCCGATCATACACACATAATGTGTGTGAGTATACTCGACAAAAAAGACTAGCAATTCTACCTAAGAGACATCTTGTATAAAGGCACTTTTGGCATCAATACCTTACACTAAAAGTCGTTTTTATGGTCATCGGTTGCCGTTAAACGCATCGCATTATTTTCAATAATATGAGATTTTTCATTACCCAGCTTTATCATTAGACGCACTTCGTTATTTGAATCTGCTGAATTCAAGGCATCATCATAGCTAATTTTACCGGCCATATATAAATCATAAAGGGCTTGATCAAAGGTTTGCATAGACTGCTCTTGTGAGTTTTTCATAATTTCTTTGAGCTTATGAATTTCACCTTTACGAATATAATCTTTGATCAATGGCGTATTAATTAATATCTCAATTGCCGGATATCGACCTAGCCCATCATTACGCCTAATGAGTTGCTGAGCAACAATACCTTTTAAATTTAGCGATAAATCTAGCAATACCTGATCATGCATTTCATCAGGAAAGAAATGTAAAATCCGATCTAAAGCTTGATCAGCATTGTTTGCATGTAGCGTAGACAAACATAAATGCCCTGTTTCAGCAAAAGTAATGGCATTCTGCATGGTTTCTCGAGTTCTAATTTCACCTATCAAAATAACGTCAGGGGCTTGTCTTAGAGTATTTTTTAAAGCAATTTCATAAGATTCAGTATCAATCCCCACCTCTCGCTGAGTGACAATACAACCCAAATGTGGGTGCAAAAACTCTATAGGATCTTCAATAGTAATAATATGACCACTACTATTTTGATTCCTATGTTTAATTAACGCGGCTAATGAAGTCGATTTTCCAGTACCTGTACCACCGACAAAAATAATCAAGCCGCGCTTTTCCATAATCAGGGTTTTTAAAATAGGCGGTAAATTTAGGTCATCTGCATCTGGAATATTACTTTCAATTCGTCGCAACACCATGCCCGCACAATTGCGTTGCGTAAAAGCACTGACTCTAAAGCGTCCTAGATCATGAACATTAATAGCAAACTGGCATTCTTTTGTTTTTTCAAATTCATCCCTTTGTCGCTGATCCATAACACTTAACACCATCACTAAAGCTTGATCAGCGGTTAAAGGCATTCCAGTTGCAGGTATCAAACTACCATCAACTTTTAAAGTAGGCGTTCTTTCTGCCGTAATAAATAAATCTGAGGCCTTTTTCTCCACCATGAGTGCCAGTAACACATTAAAATCCACTAAAGCCTCCTAATTAAATAAAGTCTTATCAACGGCTTTAGTCGCAGCAACTCGTGCACTTACCAAACCTTTATCAACCAATTCTTTTAAGTTTTGATCTAAGGTTTGCATACCATCTCTACGCCCAGTTTGTATCGCGGAATACATTTGTGCGACTTTAGCTTCGCGAATCAAATTTCTAATTGCTGAAGTGCCTACCATGATTTCATGCGCGGCAATACGACCTCCACCGATTTTCTTCATGAGTGTTTGTGAAATAACGGCCTGCAAAGATTCAGATAACATAGAGCGTATCATGTCTTTTTCAGCCGCAGGAAACACATCAATAATTCGATCGATAGTTTTAGCGGCAGAAGAGGTATGCAGCGTACCAAAAACCAAATGACCGGTTTCAGCTGCGGTTAATGCTAAGCGTATGGTTTCTAAATCACGCATTTCGCCCACCATGATAATATCAGGATCTTCACGTAAAGCAGATCGCAGCGCCTCATTAAAGCCATGAGTATCTCGATTAACTTCACGCTGATTTATTAAGCATTTTTGGCTTTCATGAATAAATTCAATCGGATCTTCAACAGTCAATATATGGGCATAATCATTACAATTAATATGATTGATCATAGCCGCTAAGGTCGTTGATTTGCCTGAGCCTGTAGGGCCCGTGACTAACACCAAACCTCGAGGCTTTCTAGTGACTTCCTCAAAAAACTTAGGTGCATCTAACTCTGCTAGTGATAAAACCTTCGAGGGAATAGTTCTAAAAACTGCAGCGGCACCCCGCTCCTGATTAAAAGCGTTGACACGAAACCTTGCAACACTTGGCAATGAAAAAGAAAAATCAATTTCTAAGAACGCTTCATAATCATGACGTTGCTTGTCGTTCATAATGTCATAAATCAATTCATGTACCGCTTTATGATCCAATGCCGGAATATCAATACGCCGAATATCACCATCAACTCGAATCATCGGTGGCAAGCCAGCTGACAAATGTAAATCCGATGCACCACTTTTAACTGAAAAGGCCAATAACTCAGTAATATCCATAAACGCTCCTTTTATGACTATAAATAATAACAACTTATTTCAACACTATAGTGTAACGTCTTGCTTTTTTAAAACAGTATTGTTTAATAGTCATCACTATGATCCTCACAAGCTCTGAATTTACATGATATCCAGTCGACTAAAAGCAATACTCAGCCAAATCAAACAGGCAGAAATACGCTACCATCGCACACCCGATTCTGTTTTATTATTAGCAGTTAGTAAAACTAAACCATCCGCTGATATTGCTGCAGCCTATCAAGCAGGACAACGTCATTTTGGTGAGAGTTATTGTCAAGAAGCATTATTGAAGCAAGGTGAATTAGGTGCTTACGCAATTACTTGGCATTTTATTGGCCCCATTCAATCCAATAAAACTAAAGCCATCGCGACACATTTTGATTGGGTACATAGTGTTGATAGCTTAAGCATTGCTCAGCGCCTTAACAAACAACGCCCAACTCACTTAGCACCACTAAATATATGTTTACAAGTCAACGTGAGCAATGAATCCAGTAAATCAGGCATTAGTCTCAATGAATTATCACAACTCTGTGAGCAAGTGGCTAAGTTACCCAATATAAAGTTACGCGGTGTTATGACCATTCCAGCACCCGAAGATGATTTTGAACGACAACGCCAACCTTATAAAACACTAGTTCAAGCCATAAGAAAACTTGATGATTTCAAACTAGACACTTTGTCTTTTGGGATGAGTGGCGATTTAATCGCCGCCATTGCAGAAGGCTCTACTATGGTTCGAGTGGGTAGCGCCTTATTTGGCATTAGAGACTAATAGTAGCTTCAAAAATAATTAAGTGATCTCTTTAAAAGCGGATGCTACCATAAACGCTCAAAACAACCCTTTGCTTTTTCAATCTAGGAATATCGTTATGCCAAAATATATTATCGAACGTGAAATTCCAGGTGCTGGTTCTTTAAGTGCTCAAGACTTACAAAGCATTTCACAAAAATCATGCAGCGTACTTAATGATTTAGGCCCAAAGATTCAATGGCTAGAAAGCTATGTAACGGATGACAAAGTCTACTGTGTCTATATTGCACCCGATGCCGAAACAATTAAAACTCACGCTGAACAAGGTGGGTTTCCTGCAAATCGTATTTCTGAAGTTAAAACTATTATTGATCCTACTACGGCTGAAGGATAAATAACTGTAGGTTGGGCTAACAGCTTTATCGTTAACCCAACTTTGATTGATGATAATATTGGGTTGCGAAAAGCACGCAGCCCAACCTACATGACTTGCGTAGGTCGGGTTAGGCGCTAGCCGCAACCCGACACACTACGACAAAATGTCGGGTTACGCTGACGCTAACCCGACCTACACCCTGAAATCTAAGCTTAACGCTCCTGATCGAGTTCTTGCAAATGCTTTAACTTTTCTTTGATCTTGATTTCTAAACCACGATCGACTGGTTGATAATATCGTGTTCCTTCAAGCTGCTCAGGAAAATAAGTTTCTCCAGCCGCATAAGCTTCTGGCTCATCATGCGCATAGCGATAAGCTTTACCATAATCGAGTGACTTCATAAGCGAAGTTGGCGCATTTCTTAAATGAACTGGCACGCTCAGACTACCACTCTGTTTAGCGTCGCGCATAGCGGCATTATAAGCCATATAAACGGCATTACTTTTAGGGGCACAAGCTAAGTAAACGACTGCCTGAGCCAAGGATAATTGCCCTTCAGGACTTCCTAGTCGCTCTTGAGACTCCCAGGCATTGATTGCAATTTGTAAAGCTCTAGGATCAGCATTGCCGATATCTTCGGAAGCCATACGCACAATACGCCGCGCCAAATAAGCTAAATCACAGCCGGCATCCATCATTCGACATAACCAATACAAAGCCGCATCAGGTGAACTACCGCGCACCGACTTATGCAATGCTGAAATCTGATTGTAAAATTCTTCACCCTGATTATCAAAACGTCTGACACCACCTGATAGCACTTCAAGCGCGCAGCTTTCATTTATCACTCGACTACCTTTTGCCGACGCAAGCTCCACGGCAATTTCCAACAAATTGAGCAACCTTCTCGCATCGCCATCCGCAGCTTGGGCAAATTGCTGTTTAATATCTTCAGCCATCTCAATATCTAAGCTACCCAAGCCTCTATTTGAGTCAGTTAAGGCTTTGTCCAAAACCCCACGTAAATCGTCATTGGTTAAGGCATTAAGTACATAAACACGAGCACGTGATAACAAGGCATTATTAAGCGCAAAGGAGGGATTTTCGGTCGTTGCGCCGACAAAATAAACAGTGCCGTCTTCTACATGGGGCAGAAAGGCATCTTGTTGAGCTTTATTAAATCGATGTACCTCATCGACAAATAAAATAGTATGCCGGAGTTGTTCTTGCTGAATTTTTTTAGCCTCAGAGACAGCCGCCCTGATTTCCTTGACACCCGACAACACTGCAGAGATAGGCATGAACTCAGCATCAGAATGTTGAGCAATCAGTCTTGCTAGCGTGGTTTTACCAGTACCAGGAGGCCCCCAAAAAATCATGGAATGTAAGCGCCCTGATAAAATAGACTCATAAAGAGGCTTGCCGGGCATCAGTATATGCTGTTGACCGACATAATCATCTAAAGATTTAGGCCGCATTCTATCGGCCAGAGGCTTGGTTAAATCATCAAACATAAAAACTGTAGAGTATGTAAAATTAAAAAGGTACAAGATTAAAGGGTTAGCACTTAAGTCGGGGCAGTATGAATAATATATTCGCTCCTAAGCTCCAGATGACGCCCCATTACCCACAGTTAAGGGGAAAATAGCAAAGTCCTGGAGTGCAATAGCTTCAGCTATTGCCTTTTAAAACAGCTGAAGCTGTTTTACTCCAAACAACTAACTACTTAACTGTGGTCAGTGATAAATGAACCTTTGGTCATTCGCCTTGTACCTTTCGCTCAACTTACTGATCAGAAAAAACATCAGCGCCTGCTGGAGCTTTAAACTCAAACACGCTCGGCTTTATGGGCGGATTCAGCACTACATTGGAGAAATAAATACGGGTTAGCTGTCCAAAATTATCACTGAGTTCCATGCCACCCAATACGCCTTTATTCAGACCTATGACAATATATTTGAAACTACTTTCCTTGTTTTTTGGTAATAATCTGATCCAAAGCAAATCACCCTCTGCACCTTGGTTCTCCATAATAAAATTATCTTCCAGTGAAATTTCACCACTTAAAAGTAAAGCAGGTGTTGAGCCTACCGACTCATCGAGTGTTTTAACGGTGACTTGCTCTAAGTCAGCATCGTAAAACCAGACCTTGCCAGAAGTAGAGACAATCTGTTGTTGAAAGGGTTTTAGATAATCCCAACGAAATTTTCCAGGTCGCTGTAAATAAAAAAGCCCCGAACTGCTTTGATAAGGACTGCCGGCTTCATTAATGAGCACTTGCTTGAAATCAGCCGTCAATGATTTTGATGATTTTAAAAAGGCTTGCAGTTTTTTGATAGGTTGGTCGCTGGCATAAGCGCCATTACTCAACATAAAAAGACTTAAACAAAGCAAGCGAACAACATTCATATTAATCATGGCTACTCTTTTATAATTCATTGTGTTGGTGACTCACTTTGCTTAGGCTCATCTACATGAAACTCATCAAACCAAGGTTTATCTTGTTCTAAAACGCCTTGTCCACAGTCTGAATAAGTCGTAGGTTCGGAACCTGAAATATAAGGATATTGTTTACTGTTTCCACAATTATCTCGGGTTAAAAGACCACTTCCTGAATCAACCCACAATAACTTTACATTATCAGGAGCAATCAAACTGACGGCTTGGGTCGATATTTTCTGCATTAATGCCGTCCAAATAGGCAAAGCACCCGTCGCTCCAGTAAGGCCTATAGACTTATTATCGTCTCGCCCTACCCAGACTACTGACAAATAATCGCCGGTATAACCTGCAAACCAGCTATCTTTGGCATCATTAGTCGTCCCCGTTTTGCCGACTAAACCATAATCATTCGGGAAAGATGCATACGCGGCATGCCCTGTGCCTTCATGCATGACTTCTTGCATCATAGTATTAACGATATAGGTTGCACCAGGATCTACGGCTTGTTTAACGTTAAGTGGATAACTTTGCAGTTGCTTTCCATTAGCATCTACTACCGCTCTAATACCTTTAATGGGTGTTGAAAAGCCATCTCCGGCCAATGTTTGATACATCTGCGTCACTTCTATCGGCGTTAAGGAAGCGGCGCCTAATAATAATGACGGATACAAATCTAAGGACCTGTTAACACCCATCTCTTTTATGGTTTTAGCGACATTGGCTACCCCCACATCCATACCAATCCGAACCGTCGCTAAGTTATAAGACTTTGCTAAAGCGGTATGTAAAGCGACACTACCATGCTCTTTATGATCGTAATTTTTAGGTATCCAATCAACACCATTCTGACCTTTAACAACTATGGTTGAGTCGTCAACATGAGTAGTAATGGTGTATTTTTCGGGAGATTCTAAGGCCGTCAAATAAATTGCAGGCTTAATTAATGAACCAATGGGGCGTACTGCATCCAAAGCTCGATTAAAACCGCCCACTATATTTTCACGACCACTGGTTAAGGCAACAACCTCTCCACTATCCCTACGCGTTACGATGACAGCGGCTTCAAGATTATTGGCACGAGGCACTTTATCCAATTGAGCTAATTTCAAGGTAACCGTATTTTCCAATATATCCTGAGCTTGTGTATCCAGAGTGGTAAAAATTCTCAAGCCTTGCGAGGTTAAATCTTCCTCGTGATATTCTTGACTTAATTGTCGCTTAACCAAATCAAGAAATCCTGGATAACGATTAGAAGAATGTTGTGTACGGGCAATCACGCTTAAAGGCTTAGCCTTAGCTTCCTCCGCCTGATTACTACTGATATAACCTTCTGCTGCCATTTCATTAAGAACTAAGTCACGTCGCTGTATGGCACGTTCAGGAAAGCGTCTGGGATCATATTCAGAAGGACCACGCACCAATGCCACTAAGGATGCAACCTGCTCCAAAGGCAGATCTTTTAGCGTACTACCAAAATAGAATTCACTAGCTAAGCCAAAACCATGTACAGAACTTGAGCCATTTTGTCCTAAATAAATTTCATTCAAATAAGCCTCAAGAATTTCGTTTTTACCATAACGATATTCTAAAATAAAGGCCATGAGGGCTTCTTTAGCTTTACGAGACAAACTACGTTCATTCGTTAAATAAAAGTTTTTCACTAACTGTTGAGTAATGGTACTACCACCTTGCACCATGCCTCCGGCTAATACGTTAGTCCATATCGCTCTGGCGATACCTTTAAGAGAAACGCCAAAATGCTGATAAAAATCACGATCTTCTGAAGCAAGTAGACCTTTAATTAGAGCATCTGGAGCATCTTCAAGCTTAATCAGCACTCGATCTTCTTTAATGGTTGGATAAAAGCTACCAATATGCACTGGATCCATACGAACAATGGCTAGGTCTTGTGTAGTTGTTATATCCTTCATAGCCACAATGCCCGCAGCAGAAAAATTCAACTGCATAGCCACGCTAGGTTGATGTTGATCCCAAAAGACAAAATCACGTGTTTTTACTGTAATTTGTGTGCCCGTTTTAAAATAACTACCTTCCGCAATCAGCGCTTTATCTTCTCGATAATGTAGCATTTTTAACAAGGACTGGAGCTTATCAGCGGTCATCGCATGACCTGCATACAGTTCAACAGGACTGGCATAAACACGCGCAGGAACCGCCCAGCGATTGCCTTCAAATTGCTTACGCACGTTAAAATCCAGATAACCCAGATAGCTGAACAGCATAAACGCCGCACCAAGCACTAGAAGAAGAAATAAGTTTCTTATTCTATGCGTAGTCGGTTTTTTGTCCGGCTTATTGCTATTATATCTAGTACCGCGTCCGCTCGTATTCTGTGCCATAGCCATTTATTGTGTCATTAACTTCAATTATCATCCCTGCTTTTGGGGCCTATTATACATAAATCAGTCACAACCGAAGCTATGGTGAAACATTACCATCATCCAGCCATAATAGTTTAGGTCGAGCTACATCTTTATCGTTGCCCGATATTTAAGTATGCAATGATGAAACGTCGGAAATTAAATCAAGCTCAACAGCTATTCAGCCATTGAAATGTTAGGCACGAAAGCCTGCCCTCGACCTAGAGAACTGATAGTTTCAATACACGCGGGGCGTGACTAAACCAGAATAAGCCGCAGTTATTAAAGCATTTACAGTAAATCAAAAATAATCAGCAAAAAACCTACTAGAAGCATGGGGGCCAGAACCACAGGGTCTTGTATTGTGCACATAGATGCTTTTGATTTAAACAGATCCTATTAATTTGGCGATGATTAGAGGCAAACTGAGTCGTCCACTTCGCTTAGAGTTTACGGATGTTCTGCCCCATAAACCTCGAGTGCTTGCAAAATAGAAGTCCTTACCCTTTTATGAACTTTTTCAGATAATGACCTACTACATTTGGCTTATGAATCTCAAGGCAAACAGGACAAACCTAGCTCTTTAAGGAAGTTGTTGTGAGTATCAGCGGCTTTGGTTGCTTGCTTTTCCAACTCTGTTAGCGTGGCATTGACCGCCTGTAAGTCAATAATGACCTCTGACTTGGCGGTACTCACATAACGCGAGATATTCAGGTTGTAATTGTTCGTCTCGATTTCTTCCATCGATACGCGTTTGGAGTAACGCTCTTCTTCTTTGCGGTATTGATATGTCGATACAATTTTATCAATGTGTTCCGGCAATAAACGATTTTGACGCTTACCTTTTTCAAAGCCTTCGCTGGCATTGATAAACAGCACATCGTCGGGCTTTTTGCATTTCTTTAACACCAGAATACACACAGGAATACCGGTTGAGAAAAACAGGTTGGCAGGCAAGCCAATCACGGTGTCGATATGGCCGTCTTTTAATAGCTTGGTACGTATCCGTTCTTCAGCGCCTCCTCGGA
>QVQF01000144.1 GCA_003584895.1 Methylococcales bacterium | reverse complement strand
CCCCTTCGGGCTAATCCCGACAAAACCTGCGGTGCTCGGCGCGAGCAAACGAGAATAAAACAAGGTTACTACGTAATATAAATGACTCATACAAACTAACACTAATAATTCATTGCATGCATTGAATACAAACAAAGCTCAGGCCTATGGCCTATTTTTTGATACACTTACCCTATGAAAACCCCTACTCTTTCAAACTTGACATAAACATCATGACTAACTTTACCCTCACCGCTATTTCTCCTATTGATGGTCGCTACGCAGATAAAGTAGACGCACTACGCCCCATATTCAGTGAATATGGTTTGATCCGTTTTCGCGTACTGGTTGAAGTTCGCTGGTTACAAGCCTTGGCTCAACATCCTTTAATCAACGAAGTCAGTCCCTTTAGTGCCGATGCAAACCAACGCCTAGATAGTATCATCAGTGATTTTTCAGAAGCCGATGCTCAACGTGTCAAAGACATAGAAAAGACCACTAATCACGACGTTAAAGCCGTTGAATATTTGCTTAAAGAAAAAATAGCCGGCTGTGCAGAACTGGAAAAAGTCAGTGAGTTTATACATTTTGCCTGTACCTCAGAAGATATTAACAATCTGTCTTATGCCTTGATGCTTAAAGAAGGTCGCGTTGTTATCCAAGCACAAATCACTGACTGTATTAATGCGCTTAAAAAGTTAGCTATAGAAACAGCCGACCAGCCTATGTTGTCTCGTACTCATGGCCAATCGGCGACACCGACTACAGTCGGCAAAGAATTTGCTAACACGGTCGCACGTATGCAACGCCAACAAGATCAACTACAGGCGGTAGCCTTACTAGGAAAAATAAACGGTGCTGTAGGTAACTATAATGCTCATGCCATCGCCTACCCTGATGTTGATTGGGCCGAGTTTGCCCAAGACTTCATACTTTCTCTAGGCTTGCAATTTAATCCTTATACCATCCAAATTGAACCTCATGATTATATCGCTGAATTTTTTCATGCCTTATCACGCTTTAATACGATCTTGCTAGATTTCGATCGCGACATTTGGGGTTATATTTCCTTAGGCTATTTTAAACAACGAGTTATCGCTGGCGAAGTCGGCTCTTCTACCATGCCACATAAAGTTAACCCTATTGATTTTGAAAACTCAGAGGGTAACGTAGGCATTGCCAATGCCTTGTTTAGCTTTTTAGCCGAAAAACTACCCGTATCACGCTGGCAACGTGATTTAACCGATTCTACGGTATTAAGAAATATCGGCGTTGGTATTGCGCATACCAGCATCGCCATCCAAGCTAGCTTAAAAGGTATTTCAAAATTACAAATTAATGTTGATGCCATCGAAGCCGATTTGAATGCCAACTGGGAAGTGCTGGCAGAACCCATACAAACAGTGATGCGTCGTTACGGTATAGAAAAACCTTACGAGAAACTAAAAGAACTCACACGCGGCCAACGCATTACCCCAGAACAAATGCAGGCCTTTATTGAAAAACTTGAGATACCTGATGATGCCAAAACCGCCTTGCTGGCCTTAACGCCACGGACTTACACAGGTTATGCTGAGCAACTAGCCAAAATTGTTTAATCAACAACATTAAGCTGAATAGTTCGGGTTACCTTATTACTAACCCGAACTCACAACTGGTTTTTTAATAAATACAGCAAGTCACTATTTCTTGATCTAGCTCAACTTTTTAAATTTGTCTTTTGGTTTAATAGAGCCCTGTTGACAACACTCAACAGCTAACCAAATTCAAAACAATATTAGTGGAGCATGAACATGACTACAAAAACACAAGAAAAAGATAATTTTTGGCTTATTGTTGGCGGTATTGTTGCAGCGGCAATATTGACAATGGTACTAATAAAAAGCAATGAACATGGCAAGTATGTTTCAACTGCAAATGCTATAGCCGAAGATTCTGGCTATGTTGCTCATAAATCAGAAAACAAATAACATCAATTGTAGGTAATTTTTTTGCTTATATCCTCTAAAGCGCATAAAAGAGCTAACCTCAGTTTAATTATGCGCTGCCGTACAAAATCCTCTTA
The DNA here is from genome assembly GCA_003584895.1 of Methylococcales bacterium. GTDB lineage: Bacteria > Pseudomonadota > Gammaproteobacteria > Methylococcales > Methylomonadaceae > Methylobacter_C. The sequence goes on along the minus strand of QVQF01000144.1, from coordinate 7,977 downwards.
TTTTTGGCTGTTTAATGAATACGTGGTGTAGTAATTAAACAGCTCTTTTTTATCGATAATCTTAACTTGTTTAGATCTAACCTCAATCAACTGCTTAGATTGGAATAAATGAAAGATTCGACTCACTGTTTCATGCGCAATGCCTAAATGATTACCTATTTCCTCTCGCGACATGCTTAGACGAAACTCTAGTTCAGAATAGCCCCTTTGCTTGAAACGTTCTGATATTTGTAAAAGAAAGCTTGCGACCCGCTCTTCAGCAGACCGACGATTTAACATCATCCTTTCAATTTGAGCATCAAATTGACTACAAGATCTTTGTAACAATAAATGATTTAAGCAGGACGATTGAGTAAGCATCTCATCTATCTTATGCGCAGGTAAATGACAATAATTAACCGTTTCTAAAGCAATTGCCGTGCAATTGTATGTTTGTGTAGCCAAGCCATCAAAACCTAAAACCTCACCCGGCAATATAAAGTCAACAATGAGCTCATTGCCATTGGCATCAAAACTTATTAGTTTTGCACTCCCAGAACGCAAGGCAATCATGCCTCTAAAAGGACTGCCGGCATGATAAATAGCCTCCCCTTTTTGACGTATATTATTTCGATTAACTAATAAGGCTAATTCGCCTATCTCAAAGTGATCGAGTCCTTTAGGAATACAGAATTTATCCAGATTACAGTTGATACAAGTAACGGTATTTTGAGTAGACGATGTTTTTGAGACTATTGATGCAGTCATTTCTAATGTTAATTAACCTTTTTAATAGTATGTTTATACAGGTTAATGCACATAACTCAAAGTTCCCTACGCATTCAACTACATTACAATAGTCCGATTAATCAGCTAGCTCTCGGTAACCTTAAATTTTCATCCTCGCTTAAAACACTTTTAACTCATTACATCTACAACCCTTTTATGCATTTAGCACACTTTTTGCCATAGTTTATAAATTTAAATACTAGTTGTTTCATCCATTTTTTAGGGTAAACTTCAAAGCGCTTACTTTGCAATGAAGGTCGTTATATACCACACCATCTTTGTTAAAATAGTTAACAGTAAGATAAAGCGGTTCTTTTTATAACCCAATAATAATTAAGAGGTATTTATGAGCAAGATTTTAAATGAAGTACTATCCGCCAACCGTGATTATGTCAATGATTTCGGTGACAAAGGCGAACTACCTCTACCTCCAGGTAGACATTTTGCTATCTTAACCTGTATGGATGCCCGCTTAGATCCTGCAAAATATGCTGGTCTTTCAGAAGGTGATGCGCACGTTATTCGTAATGCCGGTGGTCGCGCCAGTGATGATGCTATCCGCTCGCTTGTGATTTCTTATAAATTATTAGGTACCAAAGAATGGTTCGTTATCCACCACACCAACTGTGGCATGGAACTATTTAATAATGAAATCATGAGCGACTTATTAGGCAGTAGCTTAAAAACAGCGTCTATTGATGCCAGTGGCTGGCACGATAGCTGTGAAGGCCACGGTTCTCCAGAAGGCAAGTACATCAACTGGCTGACCATTAAAGATCAACAAGAAAGTGTTTTAGAAGATGTGTTACGTATTAAAAATCATGCCTTAGTACCTTCCGACATTCCTGTATATGGTTATATCTACGAATGTACTACTGGCCGTTTGATCGAAGTACTTGCTGCGACTGAAGCAGGTAAAGCTAGTTAAGCAAAAGCGTAAACGATTAAAATCACTAATAGTTTTATAACCCAAACAATAACGTTAGAGCACCTTTTAGTGACCTATGCCACTAAAAGGTGCTGGTTTATTTCTGGTATTGCTAAGTCTATCTAAGCCCTTAAAAAGCCAACAATATTATTACTGATTAAGCTACGACGACGAGTTGCCAGTGCAGCTAAACCTATTGCCATCAGAACAATCATAGTTGGCTCAGATACAGTTACATCTTCAATAGACACACTTCTAATAGCAGTGCCAACAAAAGCCATGCCTGTATCGAACACCTGATCTCCAGCATTAGCCACACCAAAGGTTAGATAATAATTGCCTGGACTAAGATCGTTATCTGAAGCACTAACCCAGCCAGTATTGCCACAACCTTGAGTATAGTCTATATAACATGTACCTGAAGATGCATCTAAAGGAGACCAGACTGTAGATCCTGGCCTAGTAAAACACTGGCATTACTAGGGGTAATAGTTGCACTTATAGCAGGTAATCCTGCGCCAATACCTGGCACCGGACTTCCTGAAGGATTAGTGGTTGCAGTAAACAAAGTAGCCACCAAACTATTATAGGAGGCATTATATAAATTAGCTCAAGTGTAATCAGGAAACGAAATAGTGCCGTCTGAGGTAACAAAATCAAAGGCGAAGGTCAGAGCAGATCCTGCTGATGTCACTGCAAATGCATTCGAGGTCACAGTAGAGCCATCTGTACCCCCATTCCCCCCCAACATTATCAGTTACGCCGCCGTCAGTAGATATCCAATTAACACTGGAATATGGTCAGGGGATAGCGACTACTCCATCCGTCTCAAATGATACACCAGAATTACCGATAGTCGTCCATCCCGCTATATTAGCGAAAACTTGATGACTAACCATTACTAAAGTACTTATCACTAGCCAATTACAGCTATAACGCCAAACGGCATTAACGATTTTTGTGCGCCAGTCTCTAAGTTGGTTGTGTAAGTAATCCAGTAAGTTAGGCAGTTTGCTATAAAGCAACCGCCTAACGGAACTGACTTAGCCTTATTCAGTCAACAACCCATCAACCCGCTGAAAACCTCTAGGTAACGCTAAGCCACGCTTAGCTCTATCACCTTGATAATGCTCTATATCCACACCTTTCAAAGTTAAAAATCGTTTGCCTGAAACGACTTTTAACGAGCCTTGTTTTGGAACAACCAGCGCTGCGACTACATAATCCTTAGCACTATTTAGATCAGCTGTCGGTATTTGTATGAGCTTATTGCCTTTGCCTTTGGCTAAGGCTGGTAAATCAGCGACGGGGAATATCAATAGACGGCCTTGTAAAGTTACCACCGCCAATAAATCCGACTCATCAGTAATGGCTGCAGGCTTAATAACTTGGGCGCCTGCTGATAAGTTAAGCAAAGTCTTACCGGCTTTATTTTTGCTTAATAGCTCTTTTAATTGGACTCTAAAACCATAACCATAATGACTTGCGACTACATACCAATCATCAGGATTGCCGGTTAATAAATGCGTAAATAAAGCGCCTGCAGGTGGATTAAGGCGTCCGGTTAAAGGTTCGCCTTGGGTACGTGCAGATGGTAAATCATGCGTCGAAGTACTATAAGCGCGACCTGTAGAATCTAATAAGTAAATAGCTTGAGTTGAACGACCTTTAACCGCATCTAAAAAGCTATCACCTGAGCGATAGTTAAGACTTTCTACATCAATATCATGGCCTTTAGCAGCGCGTATCCAGCCTTTTTCTGACAAGATAACTGTCAGTGGCTCATTACTTATTAAGGCGGTGGTATCTAAAGCTAAGGCTGCGACTCGGGACACGATAGGTGAGCGTCTATCATCGCCATATTGCTCGGTATCATGTTCAATTTCTTTGCGGATCAAGCGATTTAATAACAAGCGTGAACCTAAAGTTTTTTCAAGACCCGCTCGTTCTTTTTCTAAGGCGTCTTGTTCACCTCGGATTTTCATTTCTTCTAGCTTAGCCAGATGCCGCAGCTTTAAATCCAAGATGGATTCGGCTTGCAGATCAGTCAAGGCAAAGCGTTGCATTAAAACCGACTTGGGATGGTCTTCTGTACGAATGATGGCAATCACTTCATCGATATTCAAATAAGCGATAAGTAAGCCATCAAGGATATGTAATCGCGCTAAAACCTTATCTAAACGATATTGTAAACGTCGCCTTACGGTTTCAGTCCTAAAGGCTAACCATTCGACTAAGATATCTCTAAGGCCTTTGACTTTAGGCTTGCCATCCATGCCTATCATGTTCATATTAACGCGATAGCTTTTTTCTAAATCAGTCGTGGTAAATAAATGCGACATCACCGCATCGACATCAATGCGCTTAGATTTAGGTATGATTAATAATCGCGTAGGATTTTCATGATCTGATTCATCACGAAGATCTTCAATCATAGGCAGCTTTTTCGCCAGCATTTGTGCGGCAATTTGCTCCATTAATTTAGAACCCGACACCTGATGAGGTAATGCGGTAATAACGATATTACCATCTTCAGATTCATAGATAGCGCGCATTTTTATCGAACCGCCCCCCGTAAGATACATTTTTTGTATATCTTCAGCAGAGGTGATGATTTCTGCGTCAGTCGGGTAGTCAGGACCTTTGATAAAATTGAATAAGGTTTCTAGTGTGCTCTCAGGCTCATCTAATAATTGTATACAAGCGCTAGCGACTTCCCGCAAATTATGTGGAGGGATATCGGTGGCCATACCGACGGCAATACCCATCGTGCCATTCAGCAAAATATTAGGCAATCTGGCCGGCATTAAGATCGGCTCTTTTAAAGTGGCATCAAAATTATCTGCCCACTCTACCGTGCCCTGCCCTAATTCACTCAGTAAGGTATGCGCATAAGCAGTAAGTCGAGATTCAGTGTAGCGCATGGCTGCGAAAGACTTAGGATCATCAGGCGACCCCCAGTTACCTTGACCATCAACCAAAGGATAGCGATAAGAAAAGTTCTGTGCCATTAAGACCATGGCTTCATAACAGGCAGAATCACCATGAGGATGATACTTACCCAAAACATCACCAACCGTACGCGCTGATTTCTTATACTTTGCCAAAGCTGTTAGCCCTAGCTCAGACATGGCATAGACTATTCGTCGCTGCACCGGCTTTAAACCATCGGCAATATGTGGCAAAGCCCTATCGAGTATCACATACATGGAATAATCCAGATACGCTTTCTCAGCAAACTCCTTTAAAGGTAGTTGTTCGAAGTTTTCTTGCAGTCCCATTTAAAACTCACCTTTTAATAACGTAACACTGTGTGTGTGTGTTTGTTTTTGATTTAAACTCGCTTGGCGTAAGGTCTCGTTGTTCCGCCTCTTGACAACGCTTTCTTTTAGCATCAGATTCAGTTACAAGCAGGTTACCTCTATAGTACAGGGATTGCAGATCAACGTTAAATAAGCGCGCATAAAAAAGGCAGCTTAAGGGCTGCCTTTTTTAGTTTACCTCGATAAAGAATCTTATAACTTTTCTTTAATACGAGCTGCCTTACCTGTCAAGTCACGTAAGTAATACAATTTAGCTCTACGAACAGCGCCGCGACGCTTAACTGTAATCTCACTAATGATATGGCTATGAGTTTGAAAAACACGCTCAACACCTGTACCGTGAGAAATTTTTCTTACGGTGAAAGCAGAATTTAAACCACGATTACGTTTTGCAATCACGATACCTTCAAAAGCCTGAATACGTTCACGCTCGCCTTCTTTTACTTTAACTTGAACAACAACCGTGTCTCCTGGATTAAATTCAGGAATTTGTCTTAGCTGTTCTCTTTCCAACTCTTCAATAATATTGCTCATAACCACACCCTATTCAACTTCACTTTTAAATTGTTGCAGCAGATGTTCCTGCTCTGCACTTAAATTCTTTTTTTGTAATAAATCTGGCCGTCTTTGCCAAGTTCTACCGACCATTTGTTTCATGCGCCATCGGTCTATATCTGCATGATTACCACCCAGTAAAACCTCTGGTACTGCATAATCTTCAAGCTGTTCTGGCCGAGTAAAATGCGGACAATCCAACAAGCCATCAGCATGAGAGTCTTGCTGAGCCGAAGCCTCATCACCCAGTACACCAGGCAATAACCGCGTGACGGCATCAATAACTATCAAGGCAGCCAATTCGCCGCCACTAATTACATAGTCACCAATAGACCATTCTTCATCGCAATCTAGGTCGACAAAACGCTCATCAACACCTTCATAGCGACCGGCAACTAAAATTAGCTGAGAGATATCACAGGCTTCAGCTAACATTGCTTGAGTGATCAGCCTACCTTGCGGACTTAAATAAACCACTTTTGCCTTGCCATTACCCGCTTGCTTTGCACTTAGAACAGCATCATGCAAGGGCTGATATTTCATGACCATTCCAGGTCCACCACCGTAAGGCCTATCATCAACCGTTCGGTGTCTGTCTTGTGTATAGTCTCGTGGATTCCATACCGACAAACTAACTATATTTCGCTCTATCGCTCGACCGGTTACACCATAACTTGCCGCGGCGCTGACCATGTCTGGAAATAAAGTAACAACATCAAAACGCATAATAAGTCTTAAAAATCAGGATCCCAATCAACAATCATACGACCGGCATCAAGATCTATAGCTTTTATCGTCTGTCCTTGTAAGAACGGAATGACTCGTTCCCGCTCACCTTTGACGATAACTACATCATTAGCGCCAGTTTCTAGTAAACCATCAACGATACCTAATGGCACACCTAAATCAGTTTCAACCTGCAAACCAATTAAGTCAGACCAGTAATATTCGTCTTGTGCTGATTTTGGCAATTGCTCAGGAGTTATAAAAACATCCCAACCCATAAGACTAGCTGCCAAATCTCTGTCATTAACACCGTCTAGCTGTGCAACGACTGCTTTACCTTGTAGCTTGCCATCAATGACTTTAACGTGCTTGCTTTCACCGTCTTTCATTAACAACCAAGGAGAATACGTTAAGATATTCTCTCTAAAATCGGTAAAAGAAAACACTTTAACCCAGCCTTTAACACCAAAAACGCCAGAAATCTTTCCAACGTTGACTAGCGCTTGCTTAGTCAACAGCTTACGCAGCAGCCTTAAGAGCGTCTTTAATCAATTTAGCAACGCGTTCAGAAGGTTGGGCGCCGTTGGCTTTCCAATAATCAACGCGAGCACAGTCCAAACGCAGAGTTTCTTCATTACCACGAGCAAGTGGATTGAAAAATCCAACTCGTTCAATATAACGACCATCACGGCCGCTTCTGCTATCTGTTACAACTACGTGATAGAAAGGGCGATTCTTTGCGCCGCCTCTTGAAAGACGAATAGTTACCATCTAAGTTCCTTAAAAACATTGGGTCATTATTAATCGGCCTATTCTACGCGATTTTTTCTTTAAGTGAAGTACAAAATAGAAAAAAAACAAAAACAGAGTCGAGTTATAACGAAGTTATCAGTAAAAGTATAAAAAATTAACGCTTCATACCACGAACATTATTTTTTATACCACGCACCATATTGGCAATATTGCCGGCTTTAAATTTCTTCATCATTTTTTGCATCATTAAGAATTGCTTTAACATGCGATTAACATCATGCAACTCTTGACCGCAACCAGCAGCAATACGTTTTTTACGATTTCCTTTAATCAAATCAGGATATCGTCGCTCTTGCATAGTCATTGAACTTATCACAGCAATCTGCCTAGCAAGCATTTTATCATTAATTTGTGCTTTCATTTCAGAAGGCACGGCATTCATGCCTGGCAACTTTTCCAGCATAGACCCAACTCCGCCCATGCGTTGCATTTCCTGCAATTGCTCACGAAAGTCTTCTAGATTAAAGCCTTGGCCTTTCTGAATCTTCTTAACTAGCCTTTCTGCTTTTTCTTTATCAACCTTTTGCTCAATCTCTTCAATAAGACTTAGCATATCGCCCATACCTAAAATACGGGAAGCAATACGATCAGGATAAAAAGGCTCTAAAGCATCCGTCTTTTCACCAACACCTATAAATTTAATAGGCTTGCCGGTCACATGACGTATAGACAGCGCCGCACCACCTCGCGCATCACCATCGGCTTTAGTTAAAACAACACCAGTTAACGGCAAGGCATCATTAAACGCTTTTGCAGTAATCGCGGCATCTTGGCCGGTCATACTATCAACAACAAATAAGGTTTCTATAGGATTAATAGCCGCATGCAGGGCTTTAATTTCGCCCATCATTTCATCATCAATAT
>QVQF01000124.1 GCA_003584895.1 Methylococcales bacterium | reverse complement strand
TACCATTGAATAGATTGGCAACTGTGTTACCAGGATTAACAGTAGTCGGATCAGTTGCTGTGGTCGCTTGATCCTCGTTAATAGCGGCTAAAGGTACCGATGTTAAAAGTTGAGTTGGGGCATCATTGACCGCCGTTACCGTCAACGATACGACATCTGTGCCACTAGAAAAAGCGCTGATGCCACCATTAGTTGCTGCGCTAGACTGATTGCCTGAGGTGCCTGTGCTTGAATCCCAAGCCCGCACGGTCAAGCCGGCGCTGACTGCGCCATTGACATTAGCGGTAGACTGAAAATACAAACGGTCGGAGGCATCCAACAACAGTGCCTGAATGTTGCTAACCGTCGGCAAAGCAGTCCAATTCGTGCCGTTATTGGTACTGTAGTACCAGCTACCCATGGTTGTATCCGTAGCAATAATAGCGATACCGTGTGTGGGGTTAAGGCTATCAACATCAGTAATGCCGCCAGTCAGTGTTGATACCAATACACCGACCACACCGCTAGGGGCTGTTGCATCTTCGGTCTGCGTAATTCCCAATACAGTATCGCTTATGACTGGTGCATCATTGACGCCAGTCATAGTGATGACTTGTGTTTGAGTTACGCTAAGCGCACCGCCGCCACCTTGATCTTGGCCGCTGCCTGCTGTACCACCGCCAGTAGCGATATCGCGGTTTTGGTCATTCAATACCCACTTTAAAGTCACAGTAGAGGTTGCGTCTGCTACCAGAGTTTGCCCACTATTACTGTAGGCGATCTCCTGCATGACTGCCTGTACATCGCTGGTATGTACGCCGCTGGCAAAAGTCAAAGTAAGTGTGCCGTTGCTGTTGGTGTAAGTGCCGAGTGCGCTACTACCATTATTAAAACTGCCGCTAGCAGCGGTCAGAGAGCTCAGTGTGCCGCTGGCGCTGAATACATCTTGGGCATTAGCGACACCATTACGGCTAAGTGTCAGGGTAGCGCCGCCCCAGTCATTGCGATTAGAAAGTTCTAGATCCGCAGGTATGGCATTACTACCAATAATCACAGGGTAAGCATCTTCGGTGTAGCTCTTTGCGGTTAAACCAGTGAGGGTAGGTGCATCATTGCTGGGAATAATAGTGACGGTAATACTCCCTGTTCCCGATAGTGGGCCGCCGCTACCTTGCGGGTTGGTGCCGGTATTGATATTGCCATCATTGAGGGTGTAATTGATAATAGCGCTGGTTTGCGGATCGTTACTAGTATTACTGTAGGTAATCGCCTGCAAGATTTGATTGGCTTGGGTATTGGTAACGCCATTAATAAAGGTAATTTGTAATTGGCCGTTGCTGTTGGTAAACGTGCCGACGTTGCTACTACCTATACGGATATTACTGCCGTTGAAATTAACACCTATGTTGCTAGTACCGGTAAGTCCAAAAACATCATCGCTGTTAGCGCCAGTGTTACGTGCAAAAGTTAGAACAGCGCCGCCCCAGTTGTTGTAAACCGTCAACTGGGAATCAGTTAAGGTAGCAGAGCCATCCAACACCACGGCACTACCATTTTCGCTAAAGGTTGGAGTGGTGGTAAGGCTGCCGAAACTGGGAGCGCTATTATCACTGCTACCGCCACCAACCACCACGCTTATACTACCGGTGGCACTTAGATTGCCGCCACCGGCATTGCCGTTGTCATTAAAAGTTAAGCTAAGTGTATCGATACCGGCAAAGGCAGCGATAGGTGTGTACTGTAAATAACCGCTGGCAAGTGCAGTATTGATGTCGGCCAGTGAGTTCGCACCGCTCTCTGTGCCGGTCAGTGTCAGTGTTTGATTATTATTAGATAACACTCCAGTCAGGTGGGTAGCATTAGAACTTAGCGATAAGGTGCCGTGCAAAGCCGTAATTACGAGGGTAGGGTTGGCATAGGTATTATTGGCATAGTTGCTGTCGGCAATGTCGCTAGTATCGGCAACGGTGATGGTGTTAGAAACAGAATTGGCGCTAGTATCTTTGGTTACATTAAACATCCCTGTCGCTACGGTTAGTGTTGGCGTGTCATTAACAGGGGTAATGTTGATGGTAATGGTTTTACTCGCAGTTAGTCCAGTACCTGTTGAGCTGCCGTTAACGCCATAGCCTAAATCATCTACGTTCAGTGCAAGAAGCGTAGGAAAGGTTGCATTATTTTGGTTAGCATTTGCTGCCGGTATATATTGAAGTTTGCCGACTGCCGTATTTAAATGGGTTTGGGTGCCATAGAGCGTAATACTTCCAGTATTGCCCGTTAAACTTGGTGAGTTGCTGGCATCAGTGTTGAGACCTACACCGGTAAACGTTGATGAGAAACCATAGCTGCCGCTACCAGTCAACGTTAACGTTAACTTGATTATATTGCTGCCTGAATCTACATCGGCCAAAGTAATGCTGTTACCACCAGTGAAGATAAATAGGGTGTCTTCAGTAGCGGTGACTGTGTTGGAGACAATGCCAGTCAGCAGAGTTGGTGCATCATTAAGCGGCGTAACTATCACTTGAGCGCTATCTGTAAGACTAGAAAAGGCGCTGGTTTGGAGTGTCGAGGTGGTGCTGGCCTTAGTGCCCACCGTGCCGGAGGTTTGATCCCAAGCGACATAGGTGATGGTCGCAGTTCCACCATCTTTGATGTCTGGCACAAAGCGAATAGAGTTTGTTGATGCCAGCAATAAGGCGCTAGTGGTTGAAACAGTACCTATTGCAGTCCATGTAGTGCTATTCAGTGAATATTGCCAGCTGCCTGTTGAGGCATTGGTCAGTCCGGTAATGGCAATGCCGTTTACTGCGCTGGTATCGACATCACTGATACCCGTTGTAGTAGACGTTGCAGAGCCGTTAACCGTGCTGATAAAACTCGAAACTAAAATAGCTGGCGGTGTTGTATTGTCTTCGGTAATAGTGCCTAAAGTGATAGGGTTACCACTAGTGTTGACTGTCAATATCGGCCTATCATTAGCAGACACTACATTGATCGTGGCTGTACCAGTCCAGGTGGCGTTACCTGGAAAAGCGACATTTTTACTATCGGTATAGCTAGTACCTGAATAGTTATTACCATTAATATTGGTAGAGCTACTGGTACCACCGCCATCAATCAGCGTGTAAGTCAGCGTGCGAGTGCCAACAACAGCGTTGTCGTAATTACTATGGTTAAAGGTGATGGCTTGCATCAGTGCTTGTACTGCTGCGATGTTGGCGCTGGCATTTAGGCTTATGGATAAACTGTTGCCGTTAACACCGTTGTTAGTTGTTGTGTCAACGCTGCCGATTTGTGTGCCGCCATAAGTGATGAAACCCGTGTTAGCGCTGTAGACAATCGCGCTTGCCCCCGCGCCGGTATTTTGAATGCTGAGCTGATCATAGGTTTTATCACCAGAAAAACCATCGCTTATCGTCAGTGAACCATTCAAAAAACTGGCGCTAGCATTGGCTAGATGACTATCAGTGATATCAGCATCGGTTAAAACAACGCTGCTGTCTATCAACAACGGTAATGCCACTGGAACAGCGACCGTGCCACCTTCAGTAAAGGTTGCTCCACCTAATAAACCAGTGACCACCGGCGCTTTATTAACCGGTAAGATATTTATATTAAAAGTTCCTGCTGGTTCAGTCATACCGCTGGCATCAGAAACCACATAATGAAAAGTATCTGTAAAAGCGGTGCTGTAGCCTGCCGGATCGTTACCGTTATTTTGATACCAAATCAAACCGTTTTGAATATCGGCCAAGGTAAAGGCGCTGCCGACTGACAATTGTTTGACCACTGCGCCGCCCAAAGTGCCTAGATAAATAGTGCCATTTGTGACATTGCTAGTGATTCGGTACTGCACTTGCACGTTGCTATTGTCTGGGTCGACCAGCGTAGTGGTGGGAGAGCCCAGTAAAGCACTGGTTATTTCAAGCGCACCACCTTGAGGCGTAGTACCTGGGCCGGTATTAACGATGACCGGCGGTTGGTTAGTCGGGCGCAGAAAGACTGAGACAGTCGCTTCATTGCTAGTTAGGTTTAATGGTACCGAAACCGCTTCACCATCGTTGACGGTATATTTAAAGCTATCTTGAGCTAAAGTCCAGTTACTGTTGCCGATGACTATATTGCCGGTGTTGACGTAGCGAAGGTTGCCAACGGATAGGTCGGTATAGGTAAATTGACTGAGGGCATCATGGCTATTTAAATCCGTAGCGGTAATATTTGTCCATGTACCACTGACCAGCTTTTGGAGATTACCATAAGTGGGTAGTGCTGTCAGCGTGTAAGTCCAACTGCTGTTAGCCGTATCGGCATCAGTGACGGACAAAACACTGGCATTGAGTATCTGAATGTTAGAGCTTAATGGTGTTACGCCATAACCTGATGAGTACTCAGTCACCGTAAAGTTAGTGTTGCTGGCAATTGGCGCGTTATTAACATTAGTGACAGTAAAGTTGAGCGTCTGGGTAGGGCTAATCATTTGGCTACCCTTAGCCAGATGAATAGTCTGGTTGGTCAGGGTAGAGCTTTCGATAAAATAAGGTGCTGTGGTTGAGGTTTGCAGGTCACCTGTGCCTACAATGCCGCCATCAATTAAATGAACGCTGATGCTGTCTGTAATGTGAGTGTTGCCGGGTGAACTAACGTCAGTTGAAGGATTGTGAAAATAAGCCACATTGCCGCTAGTTAGGAGGTCGGCAGTGAAGCTTGTGGCAGCAACCCAATTAGTCCCATTCCAAGTCGCTATCGAGCCACCCACTGCATTACTCACTATGTAAGTAAGTTGGCTTTGAGTATTATCCAGATCGATGGCTGTAAAATTATCTGAGGTTAGTTTAACTGCGTTAAGTACGCCAGACAGGGCAAAGTTAGCCGTTGCCATACCGTAAGTTGCGTTTCCAACTACTTGCTGCATTAGAGCAGATCCATCTTGGTTGGTGCTGACCGAACTGACTGTCTGTGTAATAGTCGGTGCTTTATCAACGGGAGTGACGGTAATATCTAAAGCATGGCTAACACTAGAGCTACCCTTAGTGGCAGTAATAGTTAAGGTATCAATGTTGGGGGTGGAATAAGAACTGGGACTGCTGCCGTTATTAACATAAGTAACATTACCGTTGTTGATGTCAGTTTGGGTAAAGGTGGTTACACCATAGTTCAGCTCGACACCTTTTAAATAAACATTGCCATAGCTTGGTTTTACATTGATTGTGTATTCAGTAGCAGTAGTTCCTGTGCCGGCATCATTTAATATAGTCTCGTTGAGAGTTAAGAATAAGCCCTCTGGTGTAACGCCTGCAAGAGTACCTACTATGCCGGCGTTGTTGCCGTTACCATCAGACATTCCTAAGGTGGGTGTTGGGTTAGAATTACTGGTTTGCAAAATAAATATACTGAGTGTTTGAGTACCCGAACTTCCTCCATTTCCATCAGTAACGCCGAGACTTATGCTGTCTGTGCCATAGCTATAAGGGTCATTTGTATTGTATTGGAGTTTTCCGGTAGTTAAATCACTTTCAGTGAATGTTGAGCCGCGACCAATTCGCACACCATTTAAAGTTAAATAACCTAGAGTGGCATCAGTGACGATCGTATAAACCCGATTAACAGGATTACTATCAGGATCGGTGACATAGAGAATATTGCCGCTGGCATCGCCGGTAATAACGTTATTGGCAGAACCTTGATTCACCGTAAGAGTAGTGGTAGTGAGTGCCGGTGCATCATTAACAGGGGTAATGTTAACAGTAATAGTGGCCGTTGCTGTCGAAGCTGTTAGGTGACCATTGTTGTCTGATGCTGAAACGGTAAAGCTGGTTTGCGATTGGTCTGCCATTAAAACACCATTTTGATTGGTGGGTTCGGTGGTGTTGTTGTAGACAAATTGTAGCGCTGGATGGGATAAGTCTGTAAGTTGCGCTTGTGTAAAAGTTAAGCCGATGGTTGCTGTCTGATAACTACTGCCATTCCAATATTGCAATGAGCCGAAGGTCGCGGTTGGCAAAGAAGTTAGAGTCAGGGTGCGAAGATTATTTGGGTCATCGGCGTCACTCAAGGAAATAGCAATCGGTGCGATTACAGCACTATTTGGATGAGCATTATCTTCAGCAATGGAAACAGACGTGCCAGTAATGGAAATTGGGGCATTGACATCGAGAATATTAATATCAAGTTTAGCCCAGCTAGCAATGTTTGCTGTGGTACCAGCTGGGGCATCGATGCCGATAATGCCGCCCGCGCCATCGCGGATAGTAAAATAAACACTGTCAGTGGTGTTTGCGCTGAGTTCAGCGACTGTTGGTGTATATTTGATATTGCTTACATCAGCCTGGGAAAATAGTGAGCCAACGCCTAAGGTAGCTCCATTCAGTGTTAGTGTGCCGTTGATTGGCAATTGCTCAACGCGGTAGAGAATTTGAGTGGTGGTGTTATCTCCATCATAAAGCTGTAAGTTACCGGTAAGGCTGCCAAGCTGTGTGCTGTCGCTAGTAAAGCTACCTGTTAGGTTAGCAGTAGTGTGTTCATTAACGCTTAGAGGAGTAGAGTTAAATATCGGCACTTGGTTAACCGGCGTTACGTTCATTGCCGCAGTAACGGAGCCGGTAGCAAAGGCCGAGGTACCACCAACGCTTCCTGGATTAACAACAGTTCCCGCAGTACCAGTACTGCCATCCCAAACGGTATAAGTTAGTGAAACCGAGCCGGCATTCTGGCTTTCAGTGCTGCTGCTGTCAGTCACGATATATTCTATTTTCGCATTTGATGGCAGTAGCAGTGCGTGGGTAGCATCTACTGTAGGAAAAGCAGTCCAAGTAGTACTACCATTCAGCTGGTAACTCCAAACTCCGGTCATGTGGCTGGTGGCATCGGTCGTTGGGGCTGCGGTAATGGCAATGCCATCGGCGGTAGCATTAATGTCTGTCCACATTGGGGTGGTATCGGGTGCGAGTAATAGATCGCTGACAGTATGTGAGATTGGGGTATTGGTGAAACTAATGGTACCGAAGGTGTTGGCGGTACCACTGGCAGTATAAGTACTAGTGTCTTCTAGTTGACTCAATGTGACAGTGGCTGGCGTGAGTACAGGAGCTGTATTGATACCATCAATGGTGATGCTGAGTGTAGACGATGAGCTAAGATTACCAGAATCTTTCATCGTGTAATTAAAGCTATCCGTTAACGTATGTCCTGCAGCTAATGCTTGTACTGTTGCATTGCTGGTATTAAGCGCATAAGTGTAGCTGCCGTCAGCATTGAGTGTGACACTACCATAAGTGCCGGTTAGTGCTGTACCGACTGTGCCCGCTGTGTTACCCGAGGTGGAGATGGCGGAAACGGTTTTGGTATCGCCAGTATCGGGATCAGTATCGTTAGCCAGAACGCCAGTTAAGTTGGTGGTGGAAATGCTGGCGACGTTGGCGGCAATGGTGTTGGTGTCTGCGATGGCCGTGGGGGCATCGTTAATGCCTGTTATATTGACTGTTAAGGTTGTGGTTGCTGTAGTATTAGCGGAGTCAATCATGGTATAGGTAAACGTATCGGTCGCATGTTGACCGGCCCTTAACGCCATTACATTTGCTGCGCTAGTATTTAAGCTGTAGTCATAGCTGCCATTGGCCTGAATATCTAAGCTGCCATAAAGGCCATTTACAGTAGTATTGACGCCAGTATTGAGCGGTGCTGTCGTACTGCCACTGGCAACACCTTGTACGTTAAGTGTCCCTGTACCAGTGTCATGAGGCGTACCATCGCTAAGGACATTGCCAGTGACATGGGCGGCATCGGCAACTATAGCAGCGGTATCAGGTACGGCTACCGCCCCGTCAAATACCATGCGTGGTTCTAATGCTAACATCATAGAATAGGATGGTTTTTGGCGGTTACGGTAATTTATCACTTATCTTATCTCTTAATAAATAGCGTTATGATTAAGTTATACACTGAATTATATAGCTTACAAAAAAGTCAGAGAAAGAGTCTTTAGGTGGGATACTTATAAAGTATTACTTTAAAATCATTGTGTTACTATTATTGTTTATTGTTTATTGTTTATTGTTTATTGTTTAGAGATTAAGAGGGGGACATCAATCAAGCGTAGTGGATATTTATGGCGAGTTAAGTTGATGCTTAAGCTTAGCCATTACATGGCACGCAACGGCCTCTGGCTATGTTTTTAAAGTGTGCTGCCTAGGTTAAGTGATAACTAGCTGTTCTATTGAGCCATCTTGCTATCATTAATGAGACCTCATCGATAATTGCCAGTTCTCTGGCTGCGCTATTGCGACGTCTGGCTGCCATTGCTAGACATCTGTCTAACACGGACAGGCATCTAGCAAGCACAAAATATGACTAGCAACGGCAGCCAGACGCCTAGCAGCGGTAGCTAGACATCTGTCTAACACGGACAGGCATCTAGCAAGCACAAAATATGACTAGCAATGGTAGCCAGATGCCTAGTAACGTTAGCCAGACACCTAGCAGCGTTAGCTAGGCATCTGTCTAGCGCGGACAGACGACTAGCAAGCATAAAATGTAACTAGCAATGGCAGCCAGACACCTAGCAGAGTTAGCTAGGCATCTGTCTAGCACGGACAGACAACAAGTAAGCATAAAATGTGACTAGCAATGGTAGCCAGATGCCTAGCAGCATTAGCTAGGCATCTGGCTAGTGCGGACAGACGACTAGCAAGCATAAAATGTAACTAGCAATGGCAGCCAGACGACTACCTACGCTAGCCAGATAATATTTCGTCTTGCAAAGATGGCTAGTTGTTATAACAGGATGTTTGTTAAGCACTGCTGCCGTGTCTGATTGGACACGGCAACACTCTCTTTTGAATCAACTGTAAGTTACTTAAGCTCAAGGACAAATTGCCCATTACAGCATAGGTATCTACACAAGTTAAAGTCACGTCATTCCGGCTGGGAGAGAGCAGCGAGGGTTGGCCGGAATCAAGGTCACATGGATGTGAAAAATCAGATCAAGTTAGCTTCATATAGCTAAAATTTTATTTATGTAACCTAACATTGCCATCCATGGCAACTGGATCCCGGCAATCCCTGCCGGGATGACGATTTGTATAGATATCTATGCCATTACAGGCAATGGTAGCTCACCTTGTCTTAGTATTGAGGATTATAGGGCGCTTCAAAAGCTAATAGTTTCGCCTATTTTTGGAATTGTGGCAGGCCATGCTCTACGGCTAAAACAGCTTTGTAAGGATAATGCGGCTGTTTTTTCACCATGAACTAAATATAGCTTAGGTTTAGGGGCTTTAAAATGACTGGCCCAATCTAAGAGTTGGCTTTGATCGGCATGGGCACTGAGCGCGCCTAGCGTATGAATTTTGGCTTCCACTTTAACTTCAGCACCTAGGATTTTAATATATTTCTTATTGCCGTCTACCAGCATACGGCCTAAAGTCCCTTCAGCTTGAAAACCAACGATGAGTATATGGGCATTACGTCGCCATAAATTGTATTTAAGATGATGTCGTATGCGACCCCCATTACACATGCCACTGCCAGCAATAATAATAGCGCCGCCAGCAATGCGGTTAATGGCCATAGATTCTTCAGCGCTTTGTGAATAAATCAGGCCTTTTAACCAAGCGTGCCAACCGTGAGGGGCTGTTTTACTAAATTCTGGATCATCAACATTAAACAGTGCGGTGTTAGCGGCATAGATTTCACTGGCACTAATGGCCATGGGGCTATCAATATAAATCTGTTTTTGTGGTAGCTTGCCTTGGCGTTGCAATTTACCTAGCCAATAAATTAAGTCTTGAGTTCTTCCTACCGAAAAAGCCGGAATAATGACATTGCCGCCATTATTATCAGCGGCCGCTAAGGTGTCGCTTAATTCATCCAAGGTATGTTCTAGCGGCTTATGATTACGATCACCGTAGGTAGATTCCAACAATAAGACATCGGCTTGGGTTAATAACGTAGGGTCACGTAATAATGGCGAGTTGGGATTACCTAAATCACCCGAAAAGACCAGTGTTTTAGTCTCGTTTTCATCGGTGATGTGCAAGCGTACGATAGCTGAGCCTAGTATGTGGCCCGCATCATGAAAACTAAGGCTGATACCCGGTAAAATGGTGGTTTCTTTGTTATAAGCAATGGGCTGTCTTAGTTTTAGTAAGTCTTCGACATGATTAAGCTCATAGAGGGGTTCTAAAAGCTCTTTGCCCGAACGCTCTCTGCGCTTGTTTTCCCATTCTATGTCTCTAGTTTGTAAATGCAC
>QVQF01000073.1 GCA_003584895.1 Methylococcales bacterium | reverse complement strand
TTAATTAGCCAAAGTAGTCCGAAAGGTAGAGCAGGTTTGCGAATAAGAGAATGGACTTGTGCCGAGTGTGGCACTACGCATGATAGATATATCAATGCAGCAAAGAACATTCTCGCGCTTGGGCATAAGCGTCTAGCAGTAGGAATCCCCGTCCTTTAGGGCGGGGAGGATGTCAAACATGGAAACAGTGGTAGTCCCTACAAAACATCCAAATATTTGAAAGCCAACACCAGAATTACACTGCAAAATATCTACAGAAAACCCAGTAAGCCTTATAAGTAAATTTAGGAACTACTCAGCATCAACTACTAAAGCTTACTATCCAAAAGTGGATTATTGGGATCAATACCTACCATAAATGGCAAGCGTCGATCTTTATGTGTGAGCTGATAGATTTTTCCTAACCAATTATTAAAAACGGCTTTTGCAGTATCATTCCATGTATTATCAATATGATCTAGCACTAGCGATTCTGGAAAATCATCCAAAACAGCTCCGGTGGATTTACTCATTTTAACATGCTCTTGATAATCGTTAAAAATTTGCTGCACAGCTTCATCAAAATAATGCTCTGGAAAAGGCGGATAACAACTTGCTTCATCATAATAAAAACGCAATACTTCCCGCTTGTATTCTTTTAACAAGCTAATATCATCATATTCTGGATGGCCTTGAAAGAACACGATACGAAAACCGTCTGGACTTACCGCAAGATGCACTCCAGCTTCTTTGCTGGCAACCAAGACATGCAGGCCGCAGCGCTCCATATCACTCTGGAATACTTCATTAAAACGAGAGTGTGGCACATCAAAGCGGGTATTAATTTCTGCTATTAGCGGATGGGTACGATTGATGAGCTTATGAGAAAAAACCCCCCAACGCTTTGCCGGTAAGCGAGTACGTTCAATACCATAACAGTATTGAATAACTGCATGAGTCGCAAGACATGAGCAAAGCACCGAGGTGACATTCTCATGCGCCCATGTAAAAACCTCTATCAAAGGCATCCAAAAATCTTCTTCAGGCAGACTCGCTTGGATGACATTAGCACCACTAATAATCAGAGCATCTAATCCATCTTGTTTGATCTTGTCGAACGATTCGTAATATTTGTCGATATGGGCCTGTGCCTCAGGACCTCTAATGAGTCCTGGCACGGTAAAAGGATGAACATGAAATTGAACAATTTGATTACAGGCCCCGACTAATCGAAAAAACTGTCGCTCTGTCGCCTCTAATGCCGCATCTGGCATAAGATTTAGTAAACCTATATGCATCTCCCGAATATCTTGCTGACTGGCGCGATCTGGCGACAGTATTTCTTCGCCTTCTTCACGCAGACGCTGAAAAGTGGGTAAATCTATATGTGCAACTAAAGGCATAAGCTCTGCTGGTTAATTATCATGATTACTTAGCTAAGGCACCACTAATCATTCTGATGAAATCAGCCTCGTTTTTAACACCTGCTACCTCATTGGCATCAACGGTATAACCATACTGATCTGCAATAGCTTGATAACGAGGCAATCGAGATTTAAATAGCTCTGGAAAAACCCAAGAAACAAATTCATCGGGCGGCATCTCATCGGTAGTGGCATAGTTATTTAGGCGCATGAATTCCGTGAGTTTTTCATCCAAAAACTCTTCTCTATAATACAGAGGCTTGGGATCTGATTTGGCGCGCTCAATAATGGTTCTTTCTAAGGCTAGTGGTATTTTAATATAAATAATTAGGGTGTTTTTAGCCAATTGCTCTATTACTTCAAGACAATCCAACTCACAAACACTACCACCAGCATCATTAATAAAATGAGGGTAGCCATAAATATCCTGAGCTTTATGTATGAATTCTGGCACATCATTCATGGCAGCACACTCGGCTTGATGATGTAATTGTTGCCTACGTTTGAATTCTTGCAAAGATAAGCCATTTTCGGCAGGATTACCCACTTTAGCCAAAAAAGTAGAAACCGGAGCCAGATTATCGATAGTGATTTTATTAGAGATATAAATAGAATCGGATAACAATAAATCCCGCAAAAAAGGCACACTCATCGCTTGGCGTTTAATGTTATCTAAAATCGGTTCACGCAGATAGCGAGTACCTATACGGTAATCCCCCGAATAATGAAACCAGTTTGCTTTAGGTAATTTATTGGCTAGGGTTGTTTTGCCTGCACCGGACATAGCCAGCAAAGTAATTCTTTTCGACGGCCAATCCAAAAACTCCTGGGGACTCATTTTCATGCCAAAATTTCCTAGTTAATCCAAATAATCATCAATATCTACGTCTTCAATATTAGGCTTATGTTCATCGTTATCGGAATAGCCTAGATCGTCAGTTTCAATACCATCAAAAGCAATCGTCCAGTCTTCAGGCGCTTCAATGCAATCAAAGCTTGAGCTATACCAACTATCATTATCATATTCGCCAATATCGCCATTAAGATATTGAATTTCAATGGCATCATCTTTTTCATCAATAGCGATAACTTTAAATTTCAACTTACTTTCTAAATCTTTGTACCAAGAACCTATGATAGGGTCAGCGATAGTAGCCATAATGACTTCCTTATGATGAGTTAGGATTTTGTGCAACTTGTATAGATATACTGCTTAGCTTATAGCGAATGATTTCCAAAGTTACAATGACCATCATTCGTTTATTTAACGACTAGATACACTGCCGAACAACAACTATTTAATTGATAGAGCTTTGGTAGTTAACCGTAAAATCTTTTAATTTATTGATGATATCAGCTAATTCTTCGGACATCTTGGGACTAAACGCATTAACTCCGACACGCGCTAAATAAAAAACTTGATCAGGAATGTAATGGCCGATGGCTCTTATTTCACCTTGATAATGATAACGCCCTCTCAACAACCAAGCCTGTGAAAATAAACGACCATCGGCAAAATCGGGGAAATCTAATTCAATAAGCTTCAGCGTATCCAAATCATCAACGAGTTCATCAACACTATCTGCAGAACTTATTCTAATGCCAAGCTTGCCGTCATGCGCCAATAATTGTTGCTTATCTGCTTGCCAGCGAGCAAAAGAGACACTGATATCACCAGACTTTAGTTCATCAGTATCAGCAATATATTGCCAAGTATTATCAATAATCTGTTGATCTTTAATGAGTTGCATAAACCTGCTCTTTAAATGGGGTAATACCAACTCGGCTTACCATATCTAGGAATGTCTCTTCTTCCAAACGTTGTTTAATATAAACATCCAGAATAGTAACGATAGCCTGAGTAATTTGATCTTTAGCGACAGCAGGCCCTAAGCGCTCACCGATGGCGGCATTATTTTCTGAAGAACCGCCCAAGGTTAATTGATACCATTCAGTACCTTTTTTATCGACGCCTAAAATACCAATATGACCAACACTCTGATGTGCACAACCAT
Organism: Methylococcales bacterium; assembly: GCA_003584895.1. Classification (GTDB taxonomy): domain Bacteria; phylum Pseudomonadota; class Gammaproteobacteria; order Methylococcales; family Methylomonadaceae; genus Methylobacter_C. Next base: position 6,811 of record QVQF01000073.1, on the reverse strand, counting down.
TCATACATCCAGACATATTGATTTTTAAATCACCAATATCGTGTATGTAATCCATATCATCTAAAGCTTCATTTATTTCTTTAGCTATGCCGATGGAGCCAGCATTAGCTAATGAGCAAAAATCTAAGCCAGGACAACAAATCATGTCAGTGGCCGTTCCGATATTGGGTGTCGCTAATTTTAGCTCAGCCAGTTTTTGCCATAGCGGGTACAAGTCGGCTTGTTTAATATCAGCCAAAATAAGGTTTTGTCTATGAGTAACTCTAATCTCCCCAAAACTGTAGGCATCAGCAAGATCAGCAACAGCATCCAACTGATCATCGGTCATGTCACCTGGAGGTGAATCAGGTGCTTTTAAGGAAATAAATGCCGCACGATAACCAGATACTTTATGATTAGCCGTATTATGTTTGACCCAAGTAGCAAACGCTTGATCGGCTGCTTGATGCTGCGCAAAACTTTGATCTTCTAAAGCTTGATCATTATAAGCTGGCGCACTAAATTGCGCACACATCGCAGTTACACGCTCTGCACTTAATTCATTATTATCTTTAAGCTGCGACCATTCTTTATCTACTAAGGCCGAGAACTTAGCCAAGCTTGATTCTTTGACCAAGATTTTAATTCTAGCCTTATATTTGTTATCACGGCGACCATAGAGATTATAAATACGCAGTATTGCTTCTAAATAAGAGAGCAAATGCTTCTTCTCTAAATACGGCTTTATTACTTGACCTATAATAGGTGTGCGCCCTAAACCACCGCCCACGATGACTTTAAAACCAACCTCACCTTCGGCATTTTTAACTAGATGCAAACCGATATCGTGAAATTGGGTGGCAGCACGATCATGCAAAGCACCACTTACCGCGATTTTAAATTTACGCGGTAAATAATCAAATTCAGGATGCAAAGTTGTCCACTGGCGAATAATTTCACAATAAGGCCGTGGATCTTCTATTTCATCTACACATACGCCAGCTAAATGATCCGTAGTGGTGTTGCGCATACAATTACCGCTGGTTTGTATCGAGTGCATTTGCACACTAGCTAATTCCGCTAATATATCGGGGATTTTTTCCAACTTTGGCCAATTAAATTGAATATTTTGCCTAGTGGTAAAGTGACAATAATTTTTGTCATAAAAGCGGGCAATATGGGCAAGTTTACGTACTTGTTTAGAGTTAAGCAGGCCATAAGGCCCTGCAACTCTTAATAATGGTGCGTGCGTTTGTATATAAACACCATTTCTTAAGCGTAATGCACGGTAATGATCTTCAGAAAGCTCGCCTTTTAAAAACTGCTCGGTTTGTCGTCTAAACTGAGCAACTCGCTCGTCAACAAGGGTTTGATCGGTATCGGTATATTGGTACATGGATAGGCGTTTATGAGACTATTCTGGCTAATAATTTGACCTGCAATCATATACTGAGAGCCATAAAATGACAATATTATTAGTTGGTGATACCATTAACAACTGAAATTTATTGTATCTATAACTATAAAGTTGGAAGGGGATGTTCTCGTGCGTTTTTTATTAATTTTGCTATCTCTCTTGTTGATGCCACAAATGGCAATGGCAAGTGGTTTTGAAAGTCTTGGCTTAACAGGGACGGAGCGTGGTATTTATTGCGTTTTGATTTTTGTTATTGCTTATGGCTTTGTAATGACCGAAGAATTTACGCATATGCGTAAATCTAAACCTGTTATTTTGGCAGCAGGTATTATTTGGGCACATGCAGCTATTTTAGCCTCTCAAAAAGGCGTATCGGTTGAAGCAATGCACGAAGCATTTGAATATAACTTGAAAGAATATGCTGAGCTTATGTTGTTTTTATTAGTCGCAATGACTTATATCAACTCAATGGCCGAACGCAACGTATTTGAAGCACTAAGATCATGGTTGGTCAGAAGACAATTTGGCTATCGCAAATTGTTCTTAATTACTGGCGTCATTACTTTCTTTTTATCAGCCGTAGCCGACAACCTAACCGCTGCTTTATTAGTCGGTGCAGTTGTTATGGCGGTAGGCGCCGACAACGAGAAGTTTGTCAGTATTGGTTTTGTTAACTTAGTCGTTGCTGCTAACGCAGGTGGAGCATTCTGTCCATTTGGTGATATTACTACATTAATGGTATGGCAAGCTGGATACGCTGAGTTCTTTGATTTCTTTAAATTATTTGTACCTTCGCTAGCTAACTATGCCGTCCCTGCTGCAGTGATGTATTTTGCAGTACCGAACGAGCAACCCCTAGTAACCGATGAAGCAGCGGTTGTATTAAAACCCGGTGCGCTGCAAATTTGTGGATTGTTTTTGTTAACCATTGTTACTGCCGTTAGCTTTAAACAAGGCCTACATTTACCTCCGTTTATGGGCATGATGGTTGGTCTTTCTGTATTAATGCTCTATGGCTTTTATTTGAAAAAGAACCACAGAGCCGAAGGTGAAGCAGGCTTTGATGTTTTCAATAAAGTTCGTGGCGCTGAGTGGGATACTTTATTATTTTTCTTTGGTGTTGTCTTTGCTGTTGGTGGCTTAGGTTATATCGGCTATCTTGAGCTATTATCAGGCGCTATGTATGACGGCTTGGGCGCAACTACAGCCAATATTTTAGTGGGTATCATTTCTGCGATTGTTGACAATATTCCAGTTATGTTTGCTGTATTGAATATGAATGTCGATATGGATTTATATCAGTGGCTATTAGTCACATTGACTGCAGGCGTAGGCGGATCTTTATTATCAGTCGGCTCTGCTGCAGGTGTTGCATTAATGGGGCAATCTAACCATAAGTACACATTTTTTAGCCATCTGAAATGGACACCTGCTATTGCGGGTGGCTATGCTGCCAGTATATTTGTTCATTATTTGATTAATGGTTAATAACGATTAAATATTGCACAGTTTGTGCGATAAGTTATATTGAAAAGGCCGATAGATTTAATAATCCATCGGCCTTTTTTTTCGGCATTAAAAATAAATCAAATGATATTATTAAGGTATACATAGTCGATATGCATTTTAATGTTGCTTAAATCCCAAGAGGTCCTGTGACGAATAACTCAACCATTAAGCAAGTCTTGCTTAATAAACACATGCTCATTTGTATATTCACAGGCTTTAGCTCTGGGCTACCGCTATATATTTTAATTGCACTATTACCAGCATGGTTACGTTCTGAAGGCGTAGACTTAAAAGCGATTGGTTTATTTGCCTTAATCCAACTACCTTTTACTTGGAAGTTTTTGTGGGCACCTTTGTTTGATCGCTATATTCCGCCACTTGGAAGGCGGCGAGGCTGGTTATTTATTTCGCAACTGACACTGATCCTTTCTATTCCTTGCTTTGGTTTATGGCACCCTCAACTCGACTTATGGACTATCGCTTATTTAGCATGTCTCATTGCTTTTTTTAGTGCCTCTCAAGATATTGTACTTGATGCCTATCGACGTGAACTATTACTCGACATTGAATTAGGCTTAGGAAGTGCCATACATGTAAATGCTTATAAAATTGCTAGCTTGATACCCGGTTCTTTATCACTGATTTTGGCGGACCATTTACCTTGGAGTAGTGTGTTTTTTATTACTGCTTTGTTTATGCTACCTGGCATAGTAATGACACTATGTATTAGTGAACCACAACTTAAAAACAGCCCACCTAAAACATTAAAAGCGGCTGTCATAGAGCCCTTTCAAGAGTTTCTGTCTCGTAATGGCGTGCAATCAGCATTGCTAGTACTGGCTTTTATTTTCTTTTACAAATTGGGCGATAGTATGGCGACAGCTCTTGCGACACCGTTTTATCTCGACATGGGTTTTAGTAAAACAGAGATCGGCTTAATCGCAAAAAATGCCGGCTTGTGGCCTAGTGTTATCGGTGGTTTATTGGGCGGTATTTGGATGATTAAGTTAGGTATTAATCGTGCCCTATGGCTTTTTGGTATAATACAAATGCTGGCTATTTTAGGCTTTGCGTGGCTAGCAACTATAGGCCATGACTTGCCTGTATTAGCTTTAGTTATTGGCATTGAGGCACTCGGCGTAGGCCTAGGTACCGCAGCTTTTGTTGCTTTCATTGCCCACACAACTCATCCACTCTATACCGCAACCCAATTCGCCTTATTTACCAGCTTAGCTGCTGTACCTCGCACCTTTGCCAATGCCGCAACGGGGTATTTGGTAGATTGGCTAGGCTGGAAAGCTTTCTTTTTGCTGTGCTTTGTTATTGCAATTCCAGGCATGTTACTTTTATTCAAAGTAGCTCCATGGAATGGCATACACAAGCCTGTAGATTAATAAATTAGTGTTATATATCGTAGTCCATAATTAATGGCGCATGATCTGAAAAACGCTCATCTTTATAGATTGAAGTAGAAATGACTTTGTCTTTTAAAGCTGCGCTAATAATTTGATAATCAATACGCCAACCTACATTGTTTGTCCAAGCTTGACCTCTATTTGACCACCAAGTGTATTGATCAACATCCTGATTGACTAATCGAAAAGCATCTAACCATTGGTCATCTGCAAACAAATCATCTAACCAAGCACGCTCTTCAGGTAAAAAACCTGAATTCTTTTTGTTGCCTCGCCAGTTTTTCAAGTCAACTTCTTTATGGGCGATATTCCAGTCTCCACAAATAATGTAGTCTCGTCCGCTTTCTATGCAGGCTTTTAAATAAGACATAAAACGCCTCATAAAACTAAACTTAAAGGCTTGCCTCTCTTCTCCTGAGGATCCAGAGGGCAAATATAATGAGATCACACTTAAGTTGCCAAATTGAGCTTCAATATAGCGACCTTCTACATCAGCATCTGGCCAACCTATTCCATTAACAATATTATCAGGTTGATTTCTACAATAAAGCGCAACACCGCTATAGCCTTTTTTTTCTGCGTCATGATAAAAACAGTGATAGCCAATTGGGCAAAAAGGATCAGTATTTAACTGATGTATTTGTGCTTTTGTTTCCTGCAAACAAATGATGTCAGCATTTTGTTGCTGCATCCAGATAAAGAAGCCTTTGCGTTCTGCAGCTCGGATGCCGTTGGCATTTAAAGTAATGATGCGCATATGTTTAACAATTCTTGCTAATAGCCGATGAAGTAAGTATTATAGCGAGTTATTTAATAAGTATGTAACCTCTTTACGGGTAATGTGGAAGTAATATGAAACCAGAAATTCATCCAGAATATAAACAAATTACTGTAACCTGTGGTTGCGGCAATACTTTCTTGACCGGCTCGGTACTAACTAAGGATCTACAAATTGAGGTTTGCTCCTCTTGCCATCCTTTTTATACTGGCAAACAACGCGTTGTTGATACAGCAGGCCGTGTTGATAAATTCCGTAAAAAATACGGAAAATAAGCTTCAAATCATTATGTTAACCCTTAACATGATGATCAGCTCCAAAAAAGAGTTGCTTACACCCAGAATACTATCGAAAGCCTGCGCAGCCTTGTTCGTTACGCGAACAGCAATGTGCAGGCTTAAGTTAATCAGCTTAAGACCTTAAGCACTACTGAGCTATCTTTTTACAACCCCGCCTTAACCCCCCCTTTTAATCTACTTGGTCACTTACCCCTTAAGCGCTTTTAAAGCAACCAACCTCAAGTACCATCATTTCCAATAAACCCATCCAACCTTACATAATTATAAAATAAGTCAAAACAAGCACCCCTTGGAATTGAGAGGCATAGGCTTTACCTAACACACCACTCGGACAATTTTAGATAATCAGAAAATTTTATTTCTTTATGGCGATTTAACGGACTATCTCTTTAATAAACAGCTGCAATCAAACTATCAGTCATTTTAAAAATGTTATTTCATAAATTTTTAAAAACAGATAGTAATTGATTTTCAACTGTTTATTTCCGCTCTATCCCTATCGCCTGATGAGTTCAGCTCTTTTAGCCTCTTGTAAAACTAGCTGAGTATTTTTTTCCTAGCTTTTAAGCTAATTTTTGAAGCGCTCCAAGATATGACTGAAGTAATTATCAGAATGAAAACAGGTGATTTAGTACAGCCTATCAAAGGCCTCTCATCAACGTAAAATAACGGGGTCAACCTTATTTTATAAATAAAAAAGCAGTCCTATGGCGCTCTTTCCATCATACTGTGTAGCCAACTTAATGACAGCCCCATAGGTTAGTTGTGAATACATCATATCAAATGATATGTATAGTACTAATTATAACGACTGCCATGCGATTATCTCATCCAATCAACAACTTAATTCAGCCAGCCAGCCAAGTTCATCTATTAGTACGATACTGGACCATTGGCTGTATCGGATCTGGACTTGGGTAAGGCCAACATTAGCTTCACAAGGCATTCTTGGTTTCATTGCCGATAACTTGTACGACTAATACTTAAACCTATAATAGCTCAACTGACGCTGGCGATAATAGCTTGCCTGCATTAATTCTGAAGGTTACCACCGAACCTGCGCGATATGATTTTTCTAAAAAACAACGCTAGAACTGGCATTGCTTTATATTGATATCTTAACTTTTCTAAACAGTGAATATTGAAGAAGTTTGGCATGATTTGGATGAACAATAAATGGCATCATAAATTAAACACTTGCCGTACAAATGAGTGATTAATGTATGACATTCGCCTACCCTATATTAAAGTTTATAAAACGTTAATCTATCGCTTTTTTCCGAGGGATTAACATAAGGAGGAGATAATTTTGTAATTTTTTTTGTTTCAGAATTTTCATTCAAAAACCAACCGACAAACTTAATTAGTTATCGGTTTTTTATACTGGCATTATTGGCATAAAAATTCATAATTA
>QVQF01000070.1 GCA_003584895.1 Methylococcales bacterium | reverse complement strand
GGGTTAGATGGGTAAATGTTGTTCGCATTGGACACCTCTTTAGTTTTTTGTTTTGGTCGACGGAAACTATACCATCTATCCTTTTTAAAGGGTGTTGCACTTATTATATGAATTTGGGAATTATTAATGTTGAGTAATTTTGGCGAATTATACAGCAAGCTGCGTTATTGGCTTGGTCTATGCTCTGTTAATTGATCATTAGTGTCAGCTATGATACATTTCCTTACATACAAAACTATACGGTACAGTTTATGATTGCTTTGACTACCGATCAGACTAAAACATGCTCGGCTACTGGGCGACCTAAAGACGCTCTCAAACGAGAACGTATTCTTGCTGCGGCGACTGCTTTGTTTATGCAGCAGGGTTATGAGTTAACCAGCGTAGAGGCTATTGCAAAAGCAGCCGATGTTTCTAAGTTAACTATCTATAGTCATTTTACTAATAAAACTGAGCTGTTTAGAGTGGTCATTGAACAATGTTGTGATCAATTGGCGGCACCAGAAAGCTTTATAGCTTATGCGAAGCTTCCAGTTAAACAGGGCTTGTTGCAACTAGGAGCAAGTCTTGCAGTACTTATTTACAGCAACGATGCCATACATTTACAAAGAATTATGCAGTCTGAAGCTATGCAGCATGCAGAAATTGTTAAAGTTTTTTATGAAGCAGGACCTCAGCGAGTCAAACTCGCCTTTACTGAGTTATTAAGTATATGGCAACAGCAAGAACAATTAGACATAGTCGATATTAACAGAGCTACCGAGCAGTTCTTTAGTCTGTTAAAAGGTGAGGTTTATGTCAAAGCCATGCTACTACTTTCACCCATCCCCACTGCCGATGAAATTGAACAACATGTGCAAAGCACGGTGGCTATGTTTCTGGCGACTTATCAAGCAAACCCCATCATGGATCAACTATGAGTTTATCTAGCTCAAAAATCACCTTACTGAGTACCGTTGTTATTGTAGTTTTAGCCATTACAGCCTATGTCTGGCTAGAACGAGGGCAAGAGTCTACCGATGATGCCGCGCTGAACAGCCATACGGTAACATTGAGCCCTAAAGTTCCTGGTTACGTAAAAGTATTAAATATTAATGACAACCAACGAGTTAAAGCTGGTGAGGTATTGCTGGAAATTGATCCTACTGATTATTTAATTCGAAGAGACAAAGCGCGAGCGGCTTATGAAGCAGCAAAGGCGGCGGCTTCTGCTTCTCATAGTAATATGGAAACCACCAATATATCAGCGCCCTCGAATCGTGATGCTGCACAGGCTCAAGTTGAGTCGGCTACTGCAAACTGGGAGAAGGCTAAACATGATCTGCATCGTATGCAAAAACTGTCTAATGAAGCACGTAGTCAAGAACAACTCGATTTAGCCATAGCAACCGAAAAAGCGACTCAATCATCTCTAGTTGATGCTCGTGCAAAATTGCGTACGGCCGAAACCGCTCCAAAAGCAATGGCTGCGGCACGGGCTCTGAGTGAACAATTAAATGCGCAATTAAATCAAGCCAAGGCGGATTTAGCACAAGCGGATAATGATCTTGCCAATACCAAACTGCTGGCAGCAATAGATGGCATTATCACTAATCGTGGCGTAGAGCAGGGCAATTATATACAAGTGGGGCAGCAACTAGGTGCGTTGGTGGGCACAGAAATATGGATTACTGCGAATTACAAAGAAACTCAGTTAGAACATATACGCATAGGGCAATCCGTTACCGTAAAGATTGATGCTTTTCCAGAGCTCAGTTTAAAGGCCAAAGTTGATAGCATACAGGCAGGAACAGGTGCTTACTTTTCGGCTTTTCCACCGCAAAATGCCACTGGAAATTTTGTTAAGATTGTACAGCGCGTGCCGGTAAAAATTGTCTTTGATACACAACCCGATAAGGCCTTGCCCTTAGGTCCTGGCATGTCGGTTATACCCACTGTTAATACTGTTAAACACTAAGACCATGACTCAAGCTTCTACGGCTAGTCCTTATCTTATTGCCGTTGTAGTGAGTATAGCGGCTTTTATGGAAGTGCTAGATACCACCATAGTTAATGTAGCCTTGTCTCATATCGGAGGTAGCTTTGCTGCGAGTCCTGATGAAAGCACTTGGGTGCTAACCTCTTATTTGGTGGCTAATGGCATAGTGCTGCCTTTATCAGGTTGGTTGGCTGGCGTCATGGGCCGAAAAAACTATTTTTTAATGTGTATTATCGGCTTTACTGCGGCCTCATTAGCCTGTGGTCTTTCGGTATCCTTACCGATGCTAATAGTATTCCGTTTATTACAAGGTATAGCAGGTGGTGGCTTGCAGCCGATACAAATGTCTATCGTGATGGATGCCTTTCCACCGGAAAAGCGCAGTACCGCTTTTGCCTTGACGGGTATGACGATGATAGTCGCGCCCATTTTAGGCCCCACCTTAGGTGGTTTTATTACCGATAGCTTTAACTGGCGCTGGATTTTCTTTATGAATGTGCCTGTAGGTATATTGGCTTTTTTTCTAGTACGGCGCTTTGTAGAAGATCCCTTACATGCTAAAGCTAAAGGCTTATTATCGATTGATTATATAGGACTAAGTTTAGTGGTGTTGGGCTTGGGTGCGCTGCAAGTTGTATTGGATAAAGGTCAGGAAGAAGATTGGTTTGATAGCCAGTTTATTGTTAATTTTAGTTTGCTCAGTGCCATTGCTTTATTAGCTGCCATCGCTTGGCTATTACGCCAAAAAGATCCCATTATCGATATTAGGCTATTAGCTAATCGCAGCTTTGGTATGGCAAGTTTAATGATGTTTTTTATAGGTTTTGTGCTTTATGGTTGTAGCACCTTATTACCGTTATTATTGCAAACCCAGTTTGGCTATGACGCGACTTTAGCAGGGTTAGTGCTATCGCCTAGCGGGATAGCTTTGATCGTTCTAATGCCCTTTGTAGGAAAATTAGCCACTAAGATACAAGCTCGTTATCAAATTGCTTTTGGTATGTTAATTGTGAGTATCGGCATGGAGTTAACGGCCTTTATTACGCCGCAAACCGATTTTAATACCTTTGTATTATTGCGTACCGCACAAATGATAGGGCTGCCTTTTTTGTTTGTGCCTAGCAGTGTCATGGCTTTTTCAAAGATCCCTTTAGAAAAAAGTAGTAAAGCCTCGGCGCTGTATTCATTGTTGCGTAATTTAGGCGGCAGTATGGGCATCTCTTTATTACTCAGTGATGTCGCAAGGCAACAACAAATCCATCAATCGTTACTTTCCGAACATCTATCGTCCAGTAATTTAGCTTATACCTCGCTGTTAGCTCAATATACTCAGACCATTATGAATGCTGGGCATACGCAGGCAGAAGCGGCATTGATAGCCAGCTCTAAAATATATGAGCAGCTAATCAATCAATCAGCCATCTTGGCTTATGCCGATTCTTTTCGCTATTTGGCCATTATCACTTTGGTATTGGCAATGATTGCTTTATTGATGCCAGGCAATTTACTACGTGCTAAAACATCAGAACCCTCAGTTGCCGTACATTAAGGATACTATGAACATTTATCGATATTTGGGGCAATGCTTAGCATTCACCATCTTGCTAGGTAGTCTATCGCTATTAGGTTGTATGGTCGGCCCCGATTATAAAAAACCTGAGTTGGCAGCGCCGCAAAGTTGGCAAGCCGCTCCAGTTTCTGAAAAGAGTAACGAACAACAGTGGTGGCAGCGATTTAATGATCCAATTTTAAATCATTTACTAGAAAAAGCACTGCTAGGTAACTTAGATCTTAAAACCGCCGAAGCTCGTATTATAGAAGCAAGAGCTTTACACGCTTCAGCTACTGCTGCACTGTTTCCAACGGGCGATCTAATGGCGGGTGCTAGTCGTCAGGGCAATACCATCGGCTTTCCTGGTGGTTCGTCTAGCATAGCGCAACAAGTCAAACAGCCTTTTAATATGTTTAAAACAGGCTTTGATGTCAGTTGGGAGTTAGATTTATTTGGCGGTCATCGACGCTCTGCGGAAGCTGCAAAAGCTGAGTTTGAAGCGGCGAATGTAACACGCGATGATATTTTAATTAGCACCTTAGCTGAAATTGCCAAAACCTATGTTGAAATACGCCAATATCAGCGTCAGCTGGCAATTGCTCAACAGATTGTCGATGCCGATAATAAAACGACTGAGTTAATTCAGCAGCGCGTAGCTATTGGTAGTAATGCAGGTATCGATGTCACTCGAACATTAGCAATACTAGAGCAGGATCAAACTCAGCTCGCATATTTTAAAAACATGTTGGTGCAAGCCGAATTCCGAATGGATGTGTTGTTAGGTGAAAAACCAGGCTTAAGTCATACGCTAGTTAAAGAAAAAACCGAGATACCCAGTACCGACATGGCACTTATTTTAGCGACTCCAGCGGTGGTTATGACGCATAGACCAGATATTCGTCATGCAGAACGTATGCTGGCTGCTGCGACCGCACAACAAGGCGTAGCTACCGCTAAGTTTTATCCTGATATTTCTCTAACGGGATTTATAGGCTTGTTTAATACCAATGCCGGTAATTTTTTAAATGTTTCGAGTAAATCATGGTCGATGGGCGGCAATGTGTTATGGCCTATTTTAAGTTACGGCACTTTATCTGCAAATCTTCATGCCGCTGATGCCAAACAACAAGCCGCTATGACGCAATATCAACAGGCTATGATCAGTGCTTTTTCGGATGTAGAGCGCTCATTGACGGCTTATAGCGAACAAGAAAAAGTGTGGCAGTCTTTAGAAAAGTCTGGCAAGGCTAATAACCATGTTGTGCAAATTGCCCAGGAACGTTATGTGGCAGGTATAAGTTCTTTATTAGACGTGCTGGATGCACAGCGTAGTCTTTATAACACGCAAAACCAAGTCACTATCGCCAAAGCACAAACCTCAATTAACTTAATTAGCGTATATAAAAGTTTAGGGGGAAGTTGGTAGCTTAAGTGAATCGGAATAGGGATAAGCTTCATAGATTGTTATTGATTTTATGGCTTTTGTTTGGAGTAAAACAGCTTGAGCTGAAGCCACCTAGATGAGGTTGCCTCCAATGCCAGTCTGGGTTTGCAACCCTGACTGAAAGGTTTAGATTTCGATAACTTAGAAACGTAAGTAACGGGGTTATAAACCCCGTTACGCACTAGTATTTTATTTTTTCGAGTTACCTTGGGAAACGTTAATGCCTTTGCCCAACGCCGCTACTTAATCTCAAATAACCATAATACTAATCGGATCAGTCCAAACGCCACCGCCGTTACTATCAAAGCCGCGCACCCGTAACCAATAAATTTGTCCAGGGATAAGGTCTGTTATTAAGATATGCGTACTGGTTACCGAAGACAGCGCATGTTGCCAGTTGCTTGCTATTTTTGGGTCGCCTTGGGTAATCTGGATTTCATAGCTACCAGCGCCGGTTAATCGAGTGACTTGGATGTTTAAACTGCCTGTTAATTGGCCATGGGTCACTTTAAAATCACTAGGCGCCGGTAAAAGTTCGCTGCTGTTGTTTCGAACGCTGTCGTGACGCAGATCATAACCGGTAGTGGCGAGCAGCGCAGTATCACCTTCTGACATCAACTCTAGGTACAGTGCAAGACGTTTGAGTAAATCGGTTAAGGTTTTTCGAGTCGCATCCCGCTGGGCTATTTTGAGCGAGTCATGAGTGAGGCTGGCATTATAAGCATCCTGAAAAGCCTCGTATGTAGCGTTGAGATTGTCTAGCGTGAGACCTTGCCCTGCCCAAGGTTCTGGATAATGGCTGTTGCCAGTCATGCTCGTAACGATAGAGCCTGATTTGGCTAGGAAATCCGGTGCACTTAGACGGTCGAAGGTAACAATAAGTTTAGCTTGCATAGAAAATCTTCCTATAGTGTAAGTTTAAGTTATGTATGATTGCCGTTAGGTTGTTAGCTTAGTCTTTTTTTTTAAATTGTCCAGCTCTAACAGATATACATAGTGCTTTTATTTAGCGTGACCCTGAAATCATTAATATTTCCGGCTTTTTTTGACAAAAGTAGGGGGGTAAATGGCGACTTGAATTGCTAACGAAAAATTATGTAGACTAACTTTAAGCCAGATTAGCCCAGCATTATTTTTTGTTGCGGCGCATTAAAAAAATGGGATGCTTAGCTTCACGTTAAATACCCCTGCAGATATTTTTGTCGCCTTACACGGGCGCTAGATATCACACCAGCCATTCTTGTTGCCTTAAGATTCTGTTTAGATAGTTAAGTCAGAATTTTTGTCGCCTAGTGATAGCGATCATTAACTGCCTAGCCTTTTTTGCGCGCCATCTAGCATGATAATTAGCGCGCAAGCGGTTCTGATTTGCATACAATCGAGCTAAATTTTTAGATAATACTTAGCTTAGAGCAATAAACTTAGCGGCCGCTATATCTTCAGCAGCAAATGCATTAACAAGTATCACCTTTGGTATAACTATTGTTGTTAATGCCTGTATGTTCTCGTTATGCTGAATGCTTCCAGCAGCAGGTGGAGAACTGTTTCAAAGTTTTGTTTATGTCGGATTACATGGAAGCGAATCGGCCTTACTTTTTAGGTTGCATCTTAAGTCATAGTTCCGAATAACCTCGCACCACTGAGTTTAATCGAGGCGCTACTTGCTGTACTTAGACAAGATATTACATTTAATTACAATCAATCTTGTCGCAATATCTATTCAAATAATTATAAAACCAGAGAACCTTGTGTGATTCAACCTCTCCCAATAAAATATAATTTGCAACAGCCCTACTTAGAATTGCAACAGCATCAGAATGCTCTACCTTAATTTCATCTTCATTCTGATGTTTAGCATGTTTAAGTGCATTTCGAATACCATTGATTTCATGATTAAATACTTTATAAGGTCTACCACCGGTTAATTTAACATCTAACTGCTCAAGATGCCCCACCATTGCCTTTTTATTATGACGCTTTAAAAACTCTCCAAGAATTTCTTCTGCGGCACCTGCCAAAGTAATAATTGCTAAATAATCACCGTCAGTTCTCAATAAATCTATTGCAACATCAATCTGGCGTTTAGCTATTTCAATTTTATGAAGTCTCAATGTTTAATTTCTCATTACTGACCTAAATTAAGACTGTAAATCACAAGGAAACCAATAAAAACAAATCCCCAAAACAATCTCGACTTAACACTTTTGAGCTCACTAGATAGTGCATCCAATTGGTTATTTAGTTTTTCTGATTCTAAAAGCTCTGGGGTTTGTTGTACAAATTCATCCTCCCAATATTCTTGTTCATCCCCCACTATTGGGCTTGGATCAAAATCTTCATCTTTGTTATGTATTTCTTCACACCGATGTTTATACCGATACTTTAAACGATCATTAATATATTTCTGAATTAAAATTCGCTTACGGTTATCTTTGAATAACTGGGAATTATTTAAAACGACAAGAGCAAAAACATCACTATCTCGTTTGTATGCTGCTTCCATCTCTTGTATCGTCATATTTGCTTTACCATAATAGATACAGCGAAAAGCTAGGTCATCAGCATCTCTAGTGGCTAATAAATGTGATGATTCATCTTTTTGAATAGTTATTGGCACTCCTTTATTTATACCGCCATAAATCCTTCCAAACAAAGAAGCGATTAGACATCTAAATTCTTCTTTAAGGGAAAGATTTGTATAGTAACCTTCCGTATCATCATCCTTATGTTCATAATTTTTAATATTTTCAACGGCCCATCGATCTAAGATCGAATCAATGTTATCGGATTGTTGAACTTGATCTGGATTCAAATTATAAAAAAGCTCATCAATAAGCCTAATACACTGTTCTGATAGAGGCGCAATATCTAAAATTTTTAAAATAGCACTATGAATCGCACTATGCCCCTCATCCCAGTATTCATGTTTATAATCAGTTTCATCAATATTCAATCGGGGGTTTTTACTACTTGCATTAATAAAACTCAACCAAGTAATATCCTCTAGATCATCAAACGGTTTAGTTCGTTTATAAAGAGAAGCTAATGTATACGGATGAATGCTAGGGTTTTTTACCAGAGCATAAGCTTCTTCCGTTCTTCCCTGAAATAAAGGATTTAAATCTATTTTGTCTGCCAACCAACTCCAACCCATCCAACGATCTATACTTTGATTAGCAAAGCAGGCTACTCGTAAACCTTGATTATAGGTAGCTTCACTTTCCGAATCACAAGGAATACAAGCTCGATTATACAAATCGTAAACAATATCTGTAGAAGAACAATATTGTGCAAGTCCAAGATTAATGAGCGGATCGTTTCGTTTCAGTAGGATTTTCTCAAGATCAGGCCTTTGTGGAAACCAGGACGGTTGTTGTAAATAAGCCCCATAAGCCTTTAAATCTTCATACACAACATCGGCTGGCGAAATCAATAACCGTGCTTCTTTAACCTTATCAGGCTCTTTTTCATCCCATTTCATAAAAAACTCTTTAGTTATAATGCGTATTTAAAAGTCAGCAAGTAGCCTCGATGAAGTAAAACGGAATCGAGGAAATTGGAGCTACAGTGTTACATTGGGCTGGCGACTTGCTGTCGCGACTCGTAAGAGCACGCACTGAAACCGCCACACACCTTACGGACTAATAAAATCAATGACTCTGTAATTTTTCCTGTAACCAGACTTTAATCAGCGATTGGTAGGGAACATCCCTAGAATTTGCCGCTGCTTTAATGGAATCCAGGAGATGCTGAGGAAGTCGCAGCGAAATCGTTTTTGTGGTTGGCTTTAAATTAGGCAGTACCATCCGTTGTGCATTTGTCCAATCCAGATAATCTGTGGAGTCATGTTGCTCCCAAAAGGCCTGCTCTTCGGATTCGCTAGCAAATTTTGGGATGGTTTTAAGTAGTTTGCTCATAAATAGTGCGTTCCTTTCTGTGCATGTCTCTGGCTGATATAACTCGGATGCTTACACCCGCATTACGCAGGGTGAATGTAATATGTAATAACCGATCTTCGTTTGTCTTACCCAGCGCGTGAAGGCGATATTCACCTTGACTGTGTTTAGTATCTTCTATTACAAGTAGCGGCTCATTGAAAAAAACTTGTTCAGCCTCGGCCATCGAGACATTATGCTTATCGTTTTTACGAGCATTTCCTTCATCCCAATCGAATCTGCTAATTCTAGTTAAATTTATCATAGTTGTATATTATGAAGGTATACAATAAAAAGCAAGCTTATCTGTTTTGTAGGTTTATTAATAGCCAAGTAGAGTGGGAAACGCTTTTCTGCCCACTGTTTTTGTCGGCAAATGGTGGGCAAATGATAAAGCTGTTTACACACCCTACATGACTATCGCGAATCGTAAGAGCTCATAGTAAAATAGCCCTACAATTTATTGACTTATATTGGCATCTTTTTTAATTATGGTAGCCGAATAGAGCAGAAACTCATCTAGGTGTTGAGTAATAATATTGAGGGTAATTGGCATTTGTAGGCTTTGATAATCATGTACAGCGATATTTCGAAAGCCTATCATGCGTTTTAATGAGTCTGCCAGTGTAGTCTCTATCCAATTTGCTTGTGCTAATAGTGAGAAAACATCGCGAGCACTTTGTGGTATGCCAAGTTTTTCACGTCTTAATAAATGCTGCCCCATATCTAAAGCGGCCTCACAAGCGCGTTGAATGTTTAAAATAGCTGCATCTTGACGGGTATGGTTGTCGGCAAAACTTTCAGGATCGGCTAAATATTCTTCACGTACACGCATGATGCAGCGCTCGATACTAGCCGCTTTATTGATTAAGACATCATCGACCATAGACATGGCCTCGGGTTTGGATATCGGTCAATAATTCAGAGCGTAGGCTATTGAGTGCTGTTTTTTCACTCAGGACAAAGCATTCAAATAGGCCGGCTTCTAGGGGTTTTCCCCATAATCGCCGTCCAGTTTGAAGAATTTGATATTGCATAACGGTAGATGCTGCGCGCATATCTAGTAAATCTACAGGGCAAGCTGTTTTATCGGCAAGATTATTGGCTATATCCCAAAGTTTAAGTGGGTCTGCATAGCCGGCAACCAATACGGCTAAATCCAAATCACTATTGGTATTAGCCGTGCCGGTAATGCGACTACCAAAAGCATAAATAGCTAAAGCGTTCGGAAATGCTGAACGAATGGTGTTTACTACTGCACCCTCATCGACGAGGGTGGATTTAATGTGAGCTTCTAGTGCCACAACCGGCTGGGGTGATATGTAGTTCATT
>QVQF01000066.1 GCA_003584895.1 Methylococcales bacterium | reverse complement strand
GCATTAAGTAGCATCAATTGTCTTGCCAGTTTCGCCTCGTGTTCCGCTGTAATACCAGCTTTTGAACCAGTTTCAAAAAATTGTTGGAGGCCTTTGTGGCGAAAGTTCTTAATCATAATTAATTGTATCTCGACGCTTTACGCTACACAAGTATTTTAGTTAACAATCCGTAATCCTTGCTGGCATTTCTATCCACTCACGCAGACTAGCAAAACTACGACGCACCATAGAAAAATCTGAGCCTTCGATTCACCGCACTTGAGGGCTGAAATTCGTCTCGCCGTAAGTTTTACTTTTGCCATACAAAACCTTTAAACTGATTACAGTGTCAAACAGCGTGGAAAAATGGCCAGGGAATCAGGGAAAACAGCGTCGAAAACTGTCCACCCTGATATGTGTCATGATCCGGTATTTTGCCGGAGAAACCTTGGGTGTTATTTATGGATTTTATTGCCGAAATCAGAAGGCGTCATTTTGTAAGTGGTGAGGACATCAGTTCCATCGCTAGATCATTAAAATTATCTCGTACCACCGTTCGTAAACATTTACTCACAACAGAAGAACCCGTTTACCATCGAAAAACTCAAACTTTTCCAAAGCTGGGTGACTTTCAGGACCGACTGGAGCAATGGCTAGAATTAGACTCTCGTCTCCAAAAAAAACAACGCAGAACTGCAAAACGTTTGTTTGAATGCCTACAGGCAGAAGGCTATCGGGGTGCCTATGACAGCGTGCAGCTGTATGTAAAGCATTGGAAGCTCGAGCAGAAGATGACGCCAGCAATCACCAAGGCTTTTATTCCTTTGGCGTTTCCCCCAGGAGAAACCTGCCAATTTGATTGGAGCGAAGAGTTTGTTGAGCTAGGTGGGATTGGCAGAAAAATCAAGGTTGCGCATTTTCGTCTTTCCTATAGCCGAAAAATGTTCGTTGCAGCCTATCCTTGTGAAACTCAGGAAATGGTTCTGGATGCTCACAACAAAGCCTTTACCTTCTTTGGTGGCGTGCCTTTACGAATGGTCTATGACAACCTGAAAACGGTCGTTGATACGGTTTTTGTGGGTAAGGAACGTCAGTTTAATCGTCGTTTTTTAACGCTAGTCAACCATTATTTATTTGAACCAGTTGCCTGTACACCGGCTGCTGGCTGGGAGAAAGGCCAAGTTGAAAATCAGGTCGGCAATATTCGTGAATGGTTATTTACGCCGTGCGCTCGGTTTGCTGATTTTAATGAGCTGAATGTGTGGTTGGAAAAGCGCTGTGAAGAGCTATCTGGACGAAAACATCCCAGCCAGAAAACACGTACCATAGCGGATTGTTTTAACGATGAGCAGTCCTTGTTGCGCCCAATAACTGCTCAGTTTGATGGTTACAAAGAACACTTGTTACGTGTTTCTAGTACCTGTCTTATTCGATTGGATCGTAATAACTACAGTGCGCCGGCTGCTTGAGTCGGCAAAGTTATTTCTGTCAAAGTGACCGCTGATCGTCTGCGCTTGGTTGCTGATGGAGACATTATTGCCGAACATGAGCGTTGCTTTGGTCGTGATAAATTCATCTTTAATCCTTGGTATTATCTGCCAGTATTAGAGCGAAAGTCAGGTGCGCTAAGGCATGGCATTCCCTTTCAAGAGTGGGATTTGCCCCAATCGATACAAAAGGTTCGCAATCAACTACTAAAACAGCCTAAAGGTGACAAAGCCTTTGTTGACGTGCTAGTAATGGCACAAGGTGCAGGATTAGAGACCATGGAAGCTGCGTGTGCCTTGACGCTTGAATTAGGGGTTATCAATGCAAGTGTCGTCATTAATGAGCTACGACGGTTACTTGAACCACCCCGAGTTAAATCTCTAGTGACCGTTGACAGCTTGTTACTACAAGTTGAGCCCACTGCGGACTGCGGTCGTTACGATAGTTTGTTAAGCGGTCGCTATGTTCATTGATAATCTATCCCAACTAAAAGCCCTGAAGCTGTTCGGTATGGTTACTGCATTAGCGGAGATACGGGCAGAAACCCCAAGACTGGCATTAACTCCCGACGATTGTTTAAACAGACTCATTGATGCTGAGCTAGCGGATAGACAAGCCCGTAGCCTGCGCTATCAACTTAGTGCTGCAAAATTTCCTATTCATCGAGATATGGTTGCTTTTGAGTGGCAAGAATCACCGCTACATCAAGCCCAAATACAGCAACTGGCCAGCGCAGCCTTTATGGAATAGGCTCATAACCTGATTTTTGTGGGAGGAACCGGCACAGGAAAAACTCATTTGGCAACTGCTATGGGAGTGGCTGCTATTCACAAAAATAAACGTGTTCGATTTTACAATGCAGTCGATCTAGTCAATGAACTGGAGAGGGAAAAACAGGCGGGTAAAACAGGCGCCATGGCACGTAAGCTAATACAGGTTGATGCCGTTATTGTGGATGAATTAGGTTATTTGCCATTCCCTGAATCGGGTGGCGCCTTGTTATTTCACTTAATCAGTCAGCTGTATGAAAAAACCTCACTTATCATTACTACCAACCTAAACTTCGGAGAATGGGTGCAAGTATTTGGCGATGCAAAGATGACAACCGCTTTGTTAGATCGAATCACTCACCACTGCGATATTCTGGAAACAGGCAATGATTCCTATCGACTTAAGCAGCGTAAAAAGGAGCTGAAAACGGAATAACCTTATTAAGTTGCTGGACATTATTCGACGCTGTTAGGTGGATACTTTTCAACGCTGATTGACATAATATCTAGGGTTTGAGCATTATAAAACTATACGATTCAGTCTTACTGCTCATTTAGCTACGATTGCCGATTATTTATTTCGTGAAGCAAGTGTAACTGAGCGCTGTAGTGATGATGTTAATTCATTAGTATGTGATGATATTTATAATCAGCTTTTTAAGTTTGTTCATAAAATTAGAGAGGAACAAGTAAACAAGGCGGCAATTAAAGAAGTTGAGGAAATTGAATATAGAAAAGAACTAGAGCAACTTACAAAGTTAATTAGAAAAGGTTTTGCCCCAAGAGGAAAGTTGTCTTTAATGCCTGAGAAATACTCTTATGATTGGAACTTTGCTGATGACGATACTGTTTTAGGTGGTAAGTTTGAAGAATTTATTACACAATTTATTAGATGTGAGTCTTAATAAAAGAGGTAGCGGTAAAAGTTGAACATTTAATGGTATATATGACCTAGTTATAGATATGAAGGCATTAAATGGTCAACTTTTGATACTAAAATATTAGAGCTAAGTTAGATAAAAATAGGGAGTAGTTAGTTTAATACTGTATTACGCCGCAATTGCATTTGCTGGCAGAAATACAGTATTAAACTAACTACTTGCTACGCTAAAACAAAACCAAGTAAGTATTATATTAATAGTACTTAATATTGATTGCCTTCTTTTTAGGCAATTAGAAGTATTCATTCAATACATCAAAAACCATCAAAGAAACTACTTACTTAACAATAATTAGTAGGCAGTACAGAAAACATTATTACAGCTTAATAAGTCTAGTTTATCTATCAAGTACAACTTGCAAGATACAGTTGTTTTTATACTGATAATTAAAATAGCTTTATTTACGCGTTACCTTTTAAAGTTTTAGTTATATTTACATGAATATTTTTATATTTTGTATTGAATAAAGGTGTATATTTATTATTTTACTATCATTTTATATGGATTTTATTTAAGTCATTAAGCTAAGTTGCCAATGATTTCTTAAAATAACTATCAACGACTAGCAATAATAAACTCATTTTTAAACATGAGTACATTGAAATATGGAATAAACAAAGTGTATGTATACATGGGTTTAAGTATTTTAGTCGCTTAACTCCCCATTAACTTTTACAAATAAACAGGAAATTAGTAATGAAAGTTCGATTTAATGTGATGATTATATCTGTTTTTGCAATCTTAGTTATTGGTTGCACCAGCGTCAATCTACAAAAGCCGCAAGCTGCTCCATTTGAAACTACTGAGATGAAGAGTATGCAGAGCGCTCAAAACTGGGATTTGGTAGCCGAAACCTTATCTAATAGCATCAATAATAAATATCGCCTATTACCGCCAAGTAAAAAGCGATCTATTTTTGTTGATGCTGCCGATACTAGTATATTTTCACAATCTTTAAAAACTCTACTAGTAACCCATCTAGTCAAAAAAGGGATTCCTATAACTACAAATTCTGACCTAGCTTTAGCTAATTGCAGCTCTCCGGCTGTTACATGTAATCCTCTTCACTTGAAACTAGAAAAACAAGTAGTTCCACATAAATTTATACCTAACCCATTTGGAAACGCTACGTTACCAAAAATTGCGTCGTATGTAATATATGCAGTCGGTGATTATTGGACTTCCCCAGCTTGGGCGATTCTACCTCTTTCGACATATATTGAAAAGAATGCACCGCCTGTAACAAATACAGAAATTTTAGTTAATGCCTTGCTTACGGATCATGACGATATTGTATTTACCGATACTAGTATTTATTACGTCAATGATAACGATAAGGCCATATACGAGGGGGGTAAGCTTCTTAATTACATACCCTCAATGCAAACAAATCATTTATTCTCAACATCAATGGATAAAGCTGCTATTGCAGTAGCTGCGCTAAGCCCAAAATGTGACAATGACGATGCTGGATTTAAATTAACAGCAAGATTGGTAGGGCAGGGTTATAGAGTGGAAACTTATGAAGTGCAGTGTAAAAGGAGCAAGATAACTATTAATTGTGAAGAATATAATTCTTGTCGTGCGATTAATTAATAAGAGTTTGAAAAATATATAAATTGATCGGTTTCTAGCTGATAGCATTACTTACTCTACTTATCAACTTCCAGTTTTCCCATAGTTGAATTTTAACAGTATGTTAATAACACGCACTCTTAAAGTTCTTCTAGGAGTACCTTTGCTACCACTTGCTAGAGTTTAGCTATAGTATGATTTTTAATAACTAGTAGTAGTTGCGACAATAGACACTTAACTAGCTAAGCTTAAAATGTGATCAATAGTTAGTTGTTATATTTTACCGAAGATTTCGGTTAGATTTAATTAGTAGATTTGTTATGAAGGTATAGGTAATGGTTAAGGCTGGGTTATTTAGTTAAAATTTCCGCAAGCATTGCCGATAAGAAAGAGGGGTTTTTAATAGTTGTGTGTTTTGACAGTGTTTTTATTTGTTATCACGAGTGTTATCACGAAACCGATTTTTTGACTTTTTACTAAATAGTGTATTTTGTAACTCATTGAATCAATTGGTCGGGACGACAGGATTTGAACCTGCGACCCCTTGTCCCCCAGACAAGTGCGCTACCAAGCTGCGCTACGCCCCGACATTGATATAGATAACGCTAAAGGGCTTGTAAATACCACCCAGAGCGTCTCAGCCGAGGATTATACTACAATACTAAATATTACTGTTACTTGATATTCAGGTTTTTCACTACAAAGCATTATCAGCAGATAAAGCTTATCGCTAGGATTTTCAGTTTGAGATACAAGCTAGCTATTTTAACAATTGCCTCAGCAATACCATGAGCTTTAGAAGTCTTCGTTTTATGAAGACTTCTAGTTCTTTATGGTCATAGTGCAGGACGTTATTAGCTTGCTTGCTGAGAAAAGTTCAAGTCATTATTGGGTTGAAACCAGCCATTATCAATAACGGGTTAACGCTTTATAAAATGCTTTATTAGCTGTACGAAATCATTGATGGGATGATTTTTGTAATGACTCATAATGTCGTCTACTTTATTGTTAACTTGATCGTGCATGTGAATTCTTTGTGCCATGAGTATGCTCCTTAGGTTTTAATGATAAATGTTTAATGTGATCGATAACTGCGCATTTGGCCAACGAGTACACCCTGAATTGCAACTTGCTCGGGGTGATAGGACAGTGCGCTCATGTTTGCATTGGCAGGCAGCAACAAGACCTGCCCTGCGCTTTGCTCAATATATTTTAAGGTTGCTTCGGAATCGTCAATTAAGGCGACCACTATTTCTCCGTTACTTGCATAATCTCGCTGTTCGATAACAACCCAGTCGCCATCAAAAATACCAGCTTCAATCATAGATTCACCTTTAACCTGCAATACGTAACAGGGCTTATTGGTTTTTAAGGCATCAGGTACCATCATGTAATTGATGGTTGTTAATGCCGCTATAGGCATACCTGCGGCAATTGAGCCAATAAAAGGTAAGCCTTGCTCTTCAATCTCATCATCGCTCTGAGCCTGAATACTCAGGCGAATACCGCCTTGTTTATTGCCGGTAAAAGGTTCTACCAAGCCTGCTTTAATGAGAGCCATGATGTGTTTATACATAGAGCCACGCGAAGCCATACCCAATGCAGAACAGAGTTCATCCAAGCTGGGTGGACGAGGAAAATGTTCACCGTTATCGCGAAGAAAATTAAATATCTCTCGTTGTCGTCGAGTTAATGTGCTCATCAGTTACAGCCTTCAATCTGCTTTAAGTTTTTTGTCATCTTAGCAAAAATAAACTAGAATGCAAGCAAAAAGAGAACAAAAAGAAAACATAAGTTATTCATTGCTCTTAAACCTTGCCATTTAAAAACCTTTAACCATGACTACTTTTACCGTGTTATTACCAGCACCACGACCTTGCGTAATGGCTATACCTTTATTTAGCGGCAAAGTCGCCGCAGGCTTTCCTTCGCCGGCGGATGATTATATTGAAAAAAACTTAGACTTAAACGAGCTTTTAGTGCAAAAGCCTGCCGCGACTTTTTTTGTACGTGCTCAAGGTGAGTCCATGTTGGGTGCAGGCATTCATCCTAATGATATATTAGTAGTTGATCGCTCCATTGATCCAGTACCGGGCAAGATAGTGATTTGCGCCTTAAATGGCGAGCTCACTGTAAAGCGTCTAGCGCGGGATAATGAGCAATGGCAACTAAAAGCAGAAAACCCAGACTACCTTGATATTGTCATTTACGAAGAATTGGACATGGTGATTTGGGGTGTAGTCACCAACGTAATTCATGCTTTGTAATGCAAACATTATTAGCTTTAGTGGATTGCAATAATTTTTATGTATCTTGTGAGCGGGTTTTCCGTCCTGATTTAATAAGAAAGCCAATGCTGGTACTCAGCAATAATGATGGTTGCGTAGTGGCCCGTAGTAAGGAAGTGAAAGACTTAGGTATCAAAATGGGGGTTCCTCTTTTTCAAATTCAGCAATTGGTCAAGCAACATCAAATAAAACTATTTTCATCGAATTACACACTGTACGCCGATATGTCGTCTCGAGTGATGTCGACACTAGAAGCTTTTGCGCCGACTATGGAAGTCTATTCTATAGATGAAGCTTTTCTGGATTTGACTGGCGTTTGTTACCAAGACTCAATCGCCTATGGCCATCTAATTAAAACATCAGTGGTTCGCGCAACGGGTATTCCTGTTTGTGTGGGTATGGGGCCGACTAAAACGCTAGCTAAGTTGGCCAATTTTGCTGCTAAAAAGTGGTGTAAAACTGGCGGTGTCTTAGATTTATCAGATCCCGTGCGCAGAGAAAAACTAATGCGCATAGTGCCGGTTGGTGAAGTGTGGGGTATAGGTTCGCGTACTACGGTCAAGTTGCAACATTTGGGCATTCATAGTGTTTGGGACTTGGCTACACAATCTAGTCAACGCATACAAAGTCAATTTAATATTGTAGTTGCCAAAACCGTAATGGAATTGAATGGTACTTCTTGTTTTCAATTGGAAGAAATTAGCGCCAATAAACAACAGATCGTCTGTTCGCGTAGTTTTAGTCGTCGACTGACTGAATATAAAGAGCTATTCGAAGCCTTAGCAGAATTTTGCAGTCGCGCTGGCGAGAAGCTTAGAAGGCAGCATTCGGTAACTGGTTGTCTTACTATTTTTATAAGAACCAGCCCTTTTAATATTCACGAGCCACAATATCAACGTTCGGCGACTATCAAGCTGGGTGCTGCTACCCAAGATACCCGTATATTGATCAACGCTGCTGACCGTTTGCTAAAAGAGATATTTAAAACTGGTTATAGTTATCAAAAATGTGGCGTTCAGCTCAGTCTAATTCGCTCAGAGTCAACGCCTGGTCAGTTTGGGTTGTTTGATATTTCTGATAACGATTTACCTATGGAGAATCGTCCTTTAATGGCGACTGTTGATCAAATCAATCGACGATTTCCTAAGGCAATTTCTATAGCTGCTACTGGTTTTGAACAGAGTTGGAAGCCCAGAGCAGAACGGATTTCACCACGCTATACGACGGACTGGCAAGAACTAGCGCATGTAAAATGAACAAAGATAATGATAAATTTGTTATATGTTGGGCTGTCACTCATGCAGAAAAGCTATGTATCAAAGTGCTTATGTTAATGTTGACTTACCTTAACGGTATGCTGCAAGAAGTGGCTATTTACAAAAAACGTAGGCGAATGGTGGTTTTTTTGTATAATCAAACCCTTTACCGATGACTATATTCAATGCATACACCCTTTAAAACCATAGGTATCATCGGTAAGCTGAGCGATGCTAGTATTGCTGGAACCTTAACAGGCCTCTATACCTATTTGATCGCGCATGGATATAAGGTCTACGTGGCTGAAGATAGTGTCAGCTTTATTAATAGTCCTGCTGTCGCGGCCTGTTCCCTAGAAACTTTGGGCCAATATTGTGATTTGGTCATTGCGGTAGGTGGAGATGGCACTTTTCTAGGGGCGGCTAGAGCCATCGTTGCTTATGACATTCCTTTAATTGGTATTAATTTAGGGCATCTGGGCTTTCTAGTTGATATATCACCTAGCGAATTGCCTGGTAAATTGCATCAAATGCTGCAGGGTCATTATACGGAGGAAAGGCGTTCTTTGTTACGCGCCAAAATTATCCGTGATCAGCAAGTCATCCATGAAGAGACTGCGGTTAATGAGGTCGCGATTCATCGCTGGGTAACGCCTAGCATGATTGAAATTGTAACTAAAATTGACAATGTTTTTTTAAACTCCCAACGCTCCGATGGTTTGATTATTTCAACACCTACTGGTTCTACTGCCTATTCACTATCAGCTGGTGGCCCGATATTGTATCCTTCGTTAAACGCTCTGGTTTTAGTGCCTTTAAATCCACATACCTTGTCGAATCGACCTATAGTGATACATGACTCTGCTGAGATTGAAATTAGCTTTTGTCAAACCAAACAAATCAATGCCTTGGTGACCTGTGATCATATTGAGATACCCGATGTGTTAATCAGTGATAAGATCTTGATTAAGAAAGATCCTATACCAATTAGAATTTTGCATCCTGAAGGCCAAGACTTTTTTCAAATCCTCAGGAATAAATTAAACTGGAGCAGTGGTTACCACAGTTAACTCTTATGCTATTAAATCTAACTATTATTGATTTAGCCGTTGTTAAAAGCTTGGATCTCGATCTGGAAACAGGCATGTCGGTGCTAACGGGCGAAACCGGCGCAGGAAAATCTATTCTTTTAACAGCACTGGGTTTGGCCTTAGGTGATCGAGCTGATTCCGGCTATGTAAGGCCTGATTGCAAACGCGCTGAAGTTAATCTGGAATTTGACTTAACTGATGCACCTAACGCCCAACAATGGCTTAAAGATAATGAGCTGGATAATGAACAGCATTGTTTAATAAGGCGTATCGTTAATCAAGATGGTCGCTCTAAAGCCTATATCAACAATCGTCCTGTGACCTTGCAATACTTGCAAGAATTGAGTGAGAAGCTAGTAGAAATTCATGGTCAACATGCACACTTAACTTTGCTTAATCCTGACGAACAGCGGCGCTTATTAGATGCTTATGCTAAGAATCAACCAGTATTAGATCAAGTCAATCAATGCTATAAACAATGGCTGTCCGTGCATAAAGAATTATCGTCACTGATAAAAGCGGGTGATGACCAAAGTGAGCGTGAAGAATTTTTACGTTATCAATTAGAAGAGTTACAGGCCTTAAATTTGGCGTCTTTTAATTATGCGGCCTTATCAGAAGAGCACAGTAAACTCGCTAATTTTGGACAAATACTCACAACTGGACGCGCTCAAGTTGAAGTGCTTTATGAAAGTGATCAGCAATCAGTAAATCAAATGCTAAGTCATAGTGCTGCTGAATTAAATCAGATTGCTCGTTATGCCCCAGAATTAAATGACATCTGTGCGTTATTGTCAGAAGCTCAGATTTTAACCGAAGAAGCTGCCTTACAATTACGGCGCTTTTTAGAATCCCAAGAGGCCGATCCTCAGCAGTTGGAGCATCTTGAGAACCAAATTGGTATCATTCAAAATCTGAGTCGCAAACATCATGTCACACCGGATCA
>QVQF01000030.1 GCA_003584895.1 Methylococcales bacterium | reverse complement strand
AACAGTATTTAGCTATTATTTTTGTAAAATGAGTTAAAAATCACCTTTGAGCTATTATTGGACTAATAAAGAGCCATCGTGCAAAGGTCTCAACTTAATTATAAAGTTGAATAAATTTTTTCAATAATTTGTATACACAAGCTAAATGAGTATTAATTAACAACTTATAACTCACTCTAAGCCCTTTAAATTAAAGACTTAAAGGGCGTTATGCATAGAATTATGAATGCCTAATAGTAATAATATCTTTAAAAGTAATTTTATAATTATATGACTTGCTTATTGAAGGGCCAAAGAAGCTTATTCCCTTTGATGGTTAAAATAGCTTAGTTTTTGAGTAGTATTTAAGTATTAGTTAATTAATTTGATGTATTTAATAATTAGCTAGCTGACCATAAGAATATTACTGACTGGGTTATACTATTCAATTTAAAGAGTGAAATAGATGAAAAGACTCATAGAAGCAAGAGTAGTTAATCCATTACTTGAAGAATACGGTATACCCTCATACAAGACAGAGGGTTCTGCAGGTATGGATTTGGTTGCTTGTATTGATACACCTGTCGTCATTGCTGGCGGAAAAAATAAATTGATAGCGACTGGTTTAGCGGTAAATATTCAGGATCCCGGTTTAATGGCTGTCGTTGCAAGTCGTAGTGGGCTTTGTTTAAATAACCAAATGCGAGTTGGACAGGGTATGGGTATTATTGATGCCGATTATCACGGTGAAATAGGTGTTATTTTGCATAATGATGGTTTGGCTGATTATATTGTTCAACCTGGTGAAAGGATTGCTCAATTATTGTTTATGCCTGTAGTACAAGTTGCGCTGAAGTTAGTTGCAGAATTTACTACCATGACTAACAGAGGTGAAGGTGGCTTTGGTCATACAGGACGTCATTAGTATATTGATTTTAAAACAATCATTAGATGTAAAATAATCTCCTAAGTTTCGATAAAAGTAGTGGATTATTCTTTTATGGCTCTGGCTAAACAGTAATATTAGCCGTTACTATGTTTTTAAATTATTTAAGTTTTAACCTTTAAATACATAATAAGTTTTTTTAACTTTAACCAATTATTAATTATGAACGAATCTATTTCCAATAATGCCATCATTTACGCCACGTTAGCTTTAAATAGCGAAGTGGATTTACAGCGAGAATATTTAGAGTCTGATGAAGTTCCTGAAAATGAGCGAGAAAACGAAGAAGAAATTCTTGCTGATCTGGAACAAGCTTTTATGGAGTTTGTTGATCTGTATAAAATCCGTTGTAAAGCTGACAAACAATTGCCAAGCATAGATGAGTTATTGACTAGTCAATTATAAGCTCCGTTATGCAAACACTTTACGGCATTAAAAACTGCGATACCGTTAAAAAAGCAAGGCTGTGGTTAGATGAGAACAGCATAGTCTATCGGTTTCATGATTTTCGAGTAGATGGTTTAACGCTGACTCAATTAATTGATTTTACTGCTCGTAAAGACTGGAGTTTGTTACTTAACCGTAGCAGCACTAGTTGGCGGCAACTGAGTGCAGAACAACAATCTGATCTGACCTTGGAAAAAGTTATCGCATTGATGTTAAGCACACCCACTCTGATTAAACGCCCCGTTTTAGATACTGGCGATCAACTGATTATCGGTTTTAAAGCCGACCATTACCAAACCGAATTACTATGAGTGAAACCTTAAAGCTGCTTAAAGATCTTATCAAGCGGGCATCTGTCACACCCGAAGATGCTGGTTGCCAGGATGTGCTTGCTGAACGCTTAACTAAATTAGGCTTCAAAGCAGAGCGTTTGAATTTCGATGATACACAAAATATTTGGCTTAGACGTGGCGATAAATCGCCGCTTTTTACTTTTTTAGGACACACCGATGTCGTGCCCCCGGGTCCACTAGATGCTTGGTTGTCACCGCCTTTTGAGCCGACCATTCGTGATGGTAAGCTTTATGGGCGTGGTGCGGCAGATATGAAAGGCGGCATCGCTAGTTTTATTACTGCTGTTGAGCGCTTTGTTGCGAATCATCCTGACCATCAAGGTTCTATTGCCGTCATGATGACTAGTGATGAAGAAGGTATTGCCACTAATGGTGTTGTTAAAGTGGTGAATATACTTGAACAACGTCAGGAAAAAATAGATTGGTGTCTTGTGGGAGAGCCCTCTAGCGATAAAAAAATTGGTGATGTGATACGAGTGGGTCGACGCGGATCTTTGTGCGCCAAATTAACAGTCATCGGTATTCAGGGTCATGTTGCATATCCTGAATTGGCTGAAAACCCAATCCATACTTTTGCTCCAGCTTTAAAAGCATTGACAGAAGAAGTTTGGGATAGTGGTAACGAGTTTTTTCCACCGACTAGCCTGCAAGTATCTAATATTAATGCGGGTACTGGGGCGGAAAATATTATTCCGGGTGCTGCTGAAGTACAGTTTAACTTGCGTTTTTGCACTGAGTTGGATGTAGAAACCATCAAGCAACGCACTTGTACTATCCTCGATAAATACGGATTTAAATATGATTTGCAGTGGCGTTTGTCAGGTAATCCTTTTTTGACGAATAAAGGCGCATTAATTGATGCCACCCATGCTGCCATTAGAACAGTAACCGGTTTAGATACTATAGATGATACAGGCGGCGGCACGTCAGACGGTCGCTTTATTTCTCCAACCGGCGCACAGGTAATAGAACTGGGGCCATTGAATGAAAGTATACATAAAATTAATGAACACGTGAGCTTGGATGATTTGGAAATTTTGAGCGACATTTATGAACAGATATTGATTAATTTACTGGTTTAGCTAACACAGCCCAATCCTTCTGCTGGATACTTTAAGGGAATAAAACTAGCCCTTAAAATTGCAAATAAAGACTATTCTGGGCGATAATATTATACAACGCATAGTTTACTATGCTTTCGACAGACCTTATAACTCGCCATACGACAGCTATAAAGCCCGTATGTCAGCTTTGGAATACGCAATGAAAAAGACCATGTACGAAAAGATTTGGGACAGCCATCTGGTAGTTGATGCGGCTGGCCAAGCGCCTTTACTTTATGTTGACCGCCATTTAATGCACGAAGTAACTAGTCCTCAAGCCTTTGAGGGTCTTAGATTATCCAGCCGTAAGGTACGTAATCCTCATAGCATATTAGCTACGATGGACCACTGTGTGCCCACTAAAAATCGTGATCAGCCTATTGCAGATCCAATAGCACGTAAACAAATTGAAACAATGGCTGAAAATTGCCTTGAAAACGGTTTGAATTTATATGACATGAAAAACCCTAATAACGGCGTTATTCATGTCGTTGTGCCTGAACATGGTTTTGTTCATCCTGGTATGGTGGTCGTTTGTGGAGACAGCCATACGGCAACTCATGGTGCTTTCGGTGCATTGGCATTTGGCATTGGTACATCCGAAGTTGAGCATGTGATGGCAACTCAAACTTTGCCGCAGCAAAAATCCAAAACTATGCAGGTCGTAGTTAATGGCGCATTATCTAAATACGCCTCTGCTAAAGATATTGCTCTAGCCATTACTGGAAAGATCGGCACAGCCGGCGGTACAGGTCATGTGATTGAATATACTGGTGAAGCAATTCGTGATCTATCTATGGAAGGTAGAATGACCTTGTGTAATATGGCAATTGAAGCAGGTGCCAGAGCTGGATTGGTGGCGCCTGATGAGAAAACTTACGAATATCTGAAAGGTCGCGAGTTTGCGCCTTCTGCACAACATTGGGATCAAGCTTTAGCTTACTGGAAAAGTTTGCCTAGTGATGATGGTGCGGTATTTGATACAACGATTACATTAGATGCTTCCGATATTGCACCGCAGGTTTCTTGGGGCACGTCGCCTGAGCAAGTAGTTGGTGTGGATGGTTTGGTGCCAGCACCAGAAAGCTTTGCTGATGAAATAAAACGTAAAGCGTGTGAAGGCGCATTGGCTTATATGGGCTTGACCGCTAACACTAAAATAACCGATATCGCTATTGATCTTGTGTTTATTGGCTCATGTACCAATGGTCGGATAGAAGATTTTAGGATTGCAGCAGAAGTGGCCAAAGGTACTAAGGTAGCTGAAGGCGTTACTGCGATTGCTGTACCTGGATCTTATCATGTTAAGCAACAGGCCGAAGACGAAGGTCTGGATAAGATTTTTATTGAAGCGGGTTGGGAATGGCGTGATCCAGGATGTTCTATGTGTCTAGCGATGAACGGTGATGAATTGACTAAAGGCCAACGTAGTGCCTCTACGTCTAACCGAAATTTTGAAGGACGACAAGGCAAAGGTGGTCGTACGCATTTGGTGTCACCCGCTATGGCCGCTGCGGCAGCTTCAGCAGGTCATTTTGTTGACATACGCAAACTTTAAAAATCGGAAATATTATGGAACCGTATAAAAAACATGAAAGTATTGCTGCGTTAATGGATCGTAGCAATGTTGATACTGATCAGATTATCCCTAAGCAGTTTCTAAAAAAAGTTGAACGCAGTGGCTTTGGCGTGCATTTATTCCACGACTGGCGATTTAATGATGACGGCTCAGATAATGCCGAGTTTGAACTAAATAAACCCGCCTTCAAAGGCGCAAAAATTTTAGTAGCAGGCGATAACTTTGGTTGTGGCTCTTCTCGCGAGCATGCGCCGTGGGCGATTGCAGATTATGGTTTTAATGCTATTATTTCAACTAGCTATGCTGATATTTTTTATAACAATTGTTTTAAAAATGGCATCTTGGCGATAAAGGTTAATAAAGACCAATTAGATAAATTGATGGCAGAAATCAGCGCTAACGAAGGTGTGAGATTTGTTATTGAACTAGAAAATCAGCAAGTTATTACACCTGCGGGTAATGGCTTCAGCTTTGAAATCGATCCATTTCGTAAGGGCAACTTGTTAAGTGGATTAGATGACATCGGCCTTACTTTGAAGCATGAAGCTAAAATCACCGAGTATGAACTGCAGCATAAACAAGATTATCCTTGGCTTTGGGCTTAATTCCTGTAGGTTGGGTTGGCTGTAGCCAACCCAACAAATGTGTATAGGTTGGATTACCAAAAAAAAATCTAAGCTACGCTGCTGTCAGTAAATCCCAAGGTTGTTCTACCCCTTGGGGCTTATTTATTCATTTTTCCTGCTCAGCTTTATCCTTTACGTCTATATTGGCTTTGACTGTGTGCATTGCTTGTTAACGACTTAGAATTTCCAATTAACTAAAATCAAAACATAGACGACACTCATGCCCAAAGATTCCAGAACTATTCAATTGATGGATACCACTTTGCGTGATGGTGAGCAAACGCAAGGCGTTTCTTTTACGCCTACTGAAAAAATAACGATTGCTAAAGCATTATTACAGTCGCTTCGGGTTGATCGTATTGAAATTGCCTCAGCCCGTGTTTCAGAAGGTGAAAAAGAAGCTGTCACCAATATCAATCAGTGGGCCAAGCAGGAAGGCTACAACGGTTCGGTAGAAGTGCTGGGTTTTGTTGATCATACTAAAAGCGTAGACTGGATTTTAGAAACGGGTGGTCAAGTTATTAATTTACTTACTAAAGGCAGCGAAAAGCATTGCCGCGAACAGTTGGGTAAAACCTTGGCTCAGCACACCGCCGACATACTACAAACGGTTAATTACGCACAAGAAAAAGATTTAAAGGTTAATGTATATCTAGAAGATTGGTCTAATGGTTATCAAAATAGTCCGGATTATGTTTATGCTTTAATGGATAGTTTGCAGCATACTGGCATCCGGCATTTTATGCTACCTGATACATTAGGTGTCTTGTCGCCGGATGAGGTTTTTAATAATTTGAATGATATGTGCCGTCGTTATCCTGAATTGCAATTTGATTTTCATCCCCATAATGATTATGGCTTAGCAACGGCTAATGTAATGGCTGCTGTTCGTGCAGGTGTAACGTCTATACATTGTACGGTTAATTGCTTGGGTGAAAGAGCCGGTAATGCTTCCTTAGCTGAGGTCGCAGTTGTATTGCGCGATAAAATGAATAAAGAGCTGTCTATTGATGAAAGCTATATTGTGCGCATCAGCAACATGGTTGAAAACTTTTCTGGAAAACGAGTTTCGGCTAATGCACCTATTATTGGTGCTGATGTCTTTACACAAACCGCAGGGATACATGCGGATGGTGATCAAAAAGGCGGTTTATATAAAACCAAGTTAGGACCAGAACGCTTTTCACGCATTCGTAGTTACGCTTTAGGAAAAATGAGCGGTAAAGCTTCATTGAAAAAAAATCTTGAGCAGTTAGATCTTGATTTATCAGAAGAGAATCAGAAAAAAGTACTAGAGCGCATAGTTAGTCTAGGTGATTCAAAGCAGACCATTACGACAGACGATTTACCATTTATAATTGCCGATGTACTTGAGACAAAGGATTACCAACATATTAAGTTATTAAATTGCTCTGTTACTAGCGGTCTTGATTTAGAATCAACTGCCAGTATAAGAATTAAAGTCAAGGGCACAACGCATATTGCTTCTGGTTTTGGTAATGGAGGCTTTGATGCTTTTATAGTGGCCATAAATAAGGTGATGTCTGCCTATCAGTATAGCGTACCGGCATTGTTTGATTATGAAGTTAGAATACCTCGAGGCGGCCATACTAACGCTTTAACGGAGTGTGTAATTACTTGGGATTGCGCTGGTGAGTTACGAAAAACTCGTGCAGTACATTCTAATCAAGTTTTTGCGGGTATTTTAGCAACACTTAAGCTGGTTAATATGCAGTTGCATGAGCTTAATTTGAAATCAGCATAATAAGATAGCAATACTATTTAGAGATGCCAGACACCAGCTTGATTGATCAAATAAATGACATATTGCCTCAGACTCAATGCAGGCAATGTAGTTTTCAAGGTTGTAAGCCTTATGCATTTGCCATTGCCTCAGGTACCGCCGATATTAATCAATGTCCACCAGGTGGTAACGACGGTATCGCAGCACTCGCTTCATTATTGGGCGTAGATCCTAAGCCACTTAATCCGCAATTTGGTCAGCATAAAGCTAAAAGTGTAGCGTTTATTATTGAGCAAGATTGTATAGGTTGCATTAAATGCATCGCTGCTTGCCCTGTTGACGCTATATTAGGTGCGGCAAAACAAATGCATACGATTATTTCATCTGAATGTACTGGTTGTGAGCTTTGTGTTGCACCTTGTCCCGTAGACTGTATTGTTTTAATACCTCAAACAGCACCAATAGGAAGAAGCACTACGCAATATGAGTTTGCACAACACGCTAAACAGCGTTATGAGGTCCGGAGCTTACGAAAAGAACAGGAAGTTGCTGAAAAAGCTGAGCGTGCGAAACAAAAAAGAGCTGCATTAGCAAAAATGAAATTAACTTAAGCGATTTGAAACTAACAATGTGTCAGGTTGTTTTGAGGGGACGGGCAGAAAAAAAGTGTTTTTCTGCCCAAAATTAGTAATATTAAAGAAAATTAGATAATATCTAAGCGGCCTCTTCTTTATCTTCATCACCAGCCATATCAGAAATCTCTTTTAATCGAAAGATTGCTCTGGCATTAATGCTGTTTTCGGGATATAGGCCTTCGGCGTCTACGATACCTGCTGGTTGGCCAGTGAGTAATTCCAATGTTTCATCTACCGTAGCTACAGCATAAACAGAGAACAATCCTTGCGCCACGGCATCAATGACTTCCTGCTTTAACATTAAATTTATTTTGTTGGCAGCAGGGATGATAACAGCATGCTCACCATTTAGACCTCGTGCCTGACAAAGTCTAAAGTAACCTTCTATTTTTTCGTTAACACCACCGATGGCTTGTACTTCACCATATTGATTAATAGAGCCGGTAACGGCAAAGGCTTGCTTGATAGGGGTGCGTGTGAGCGCAGAAATAAGGCAGCATAGCTCAGCTAGTGAGGCGCTATCGCCATCGATATAGCCGTATGATTGTTCAATGGCAATACTGGCTGAAATTGCCAAAGGAAATTGTTGGGCGTAAATATGTCCTAAATAGCCGGTTAATATCATCACACCTTTGGAGTGAATAGCTTGCCCTAATTCTGCTTCTCGCTCAATATCAACTATGCCTCTGGAGCCAGGAGAAACAGTAGTGGTAATACGGGCAGGCGCACCAAAACTGCTACCACCAATTTCTAAAACAGTTAAGCCGTTAATTTTTCCAATAGCTATGCCATCAGTATCGATAAGTATAGTACCTTCTATCATTTCATCGAGTATGGCTTGGGATAAGCGGCCATTACGGTATTCTCGAGCGGCTAAAGCTTGTTCTATATGAGGTCTGTCGATCTCAACGTATTTAGCTTGAGTACAAAATAAATGTGCTTCAGCAATAATATCTAAAGAATCCTTAATGTGAGCAGAAAAATGTTTCTGGTTTTCTGATAATCGACAGCTATGTTCAATTAAACCTTCTATAGAACTTAGGGTTAAAGGCTTAGCGCCTGAATCAGCAGCGTGTTTAATCATTAATGAAGCAAAGCCTTGCATGGACTCTTTGTTACGGGGAATATAGTTGTCGAAATCTGCTAGAATTCTAAACATTTCATTAAATTCACTATCCATTTCTTCTAAGAGATAATAAATGTCTCTAGAACCAATCAAAACAACCTTGATATTTAAAGGAATGATTTCTGGCTTTAAGGTCATGGTGTTAATACCTAGCTCAGAATATGGAGATTCAATTTCAATGCGACCTGATTGTAGTGCTCGTTTAAGTCCTTCCCAAACATAAGGATAGGTCAATATTTTTTCAGCATCTAAGATCAGATAACCACCATTAGCTTTATGTAATGAGCCAGCACAGATTTTTTGATAGTTAGTTATTAATGTACCTTGTTCACTGACATATTCAATACGGCCAAACAAGTTTTGAAAAATAGGATGTGGTTCATAAATAACAGGGGCGCCATTTTCGTATTTGTTATCAATTAATATGTTAGGTTTATATTGTTCATTTAAAATGAGTCGTTTGGTATTGCTATCTCTGGCTTCTAAGGATCGACTGGGCATTAAATAATCAGAAATAGTATTGCTTAAGTTTTTTCTAATTTCGGCTAAATAAGTAATAACATCATCAATATTTTGGTACGTATTATTCAATTCAGAAAATAGCGGATCTATGGCTAGGGCGATGGTGTCATTATCTAGTTGTTTGATTTTATCAACCAATGTTCTGCGCCACTGAGGTAATTCCAGTAATACTTCGCCAAGAAAGTCTTCTAACGATTCAACTTGTTTATGAAATGAATCTCGTTCAGATTGAGGTAGCTGTGAGAATTGCTCTTCATTAAGAGGTTTGTTTTTTCGAAGAGGAGCAAAGGTAATATTTTCACTTTCACGAAAAAGAGCAATTTTATTATTCTGAGCTTGTTTATCAACTAAATCAATTGCGTTGCTATAGCATTGGCTAAAATGACGCTCTAGGGCTGATTTTTTTTGTTGGTAGCTAGGACTTTCAAAAGCAGCGGGAAAAGTTGCTAAAAGATCATCTATTAGTTTTTCAATATCTTTAGCAAATATAAGTCCCTGTTCAACAGGTAATTCAATGGCAATAGGTTCTCTATTATTATCAAAGTTATCAACATATGCATAAGAGGCGGGTGCGGGCATGGCAGAAGTGAGTGCATATAAATGATTGGTAACCATAGATAGGCGACCCAGACCAGATTCACCCATGACAAAAATATTGTAACCGGGATTAGGCATAGCTAAACCAAATTCAAGAGCTGATTGTGCTCTGGGTTGCCCTAAAATAGTAGTTTGAATGCGCGGAGCGATAGGAAATTCAAAACCAGTCAAGTCGACATTTAGTTTCAGAGACTCTATAGGGAGCTTTAAGGAATTGGGCATGAATAAACCGGATTGCAAATTAATTTAGCATAGTAGCATTTTTATCAATCTATTCTATAAAATAGTGATTACAAAAAAGGGTTGTCGGAATTAAGCATTCATTTGAAAGTTATAGGCATGGAGACTATATATAATAGTGAAGTATTCTATTAAATAGATGAATTATAAAAGTGTAAGTAAGCACAAGAATAGTGCTTGACGGCTGAGGGTATGGCTGTATAATACGCAGTTCTTTCGGAGGCAGCATAAATCGAAAGCACAGGAAGTGGGATTAAGTTGAAAAGGAAGATTGACAAGATGGCTGAGGTTGATATAATAGCCGGCTACTTGGGGTTGAGGAAAACTTGATTCTGGGTTGAGAAATAAAAGTCGACACGGAGTTGACAAGCTGAATCGGCTCTGTATAATAGGTCGACTAAACGGGGCTTTCGCTCCACGCTCTTTAAAAATATGATCAAAATAATTTGTGTGGGTGCTTGTAGCGATTGTTAGTGATGTTAACAAATAATCG
>QVQF01000131.1 GCA_003584895.1 Methylococcales bacterium | reverse complement strand
CGCCCCCAAAACCTTTCGTCATCATCACCTGCAACCACTGAGGCAATGAATAATCTGCTAGCACACTACTTAAACCATCAATCAATAACGCGCCAACCGCTTGCTCAAAAAAATCAACAAAAGCACTGCCTATGTTGATAGTGAACATAAACATTGTGTACATCACCAACAGAAAAATCGGTATCCCTAAAAACCGATTTAATACGATGTTATCTATTTTCTCTGTGACATGCCGACTGACTTCATTCAGCTTACAAACAGCAGCTTGCGTTATGTTATTAACAAAACCATAACGGGCATCTGCGGCCAAGATATCAATTTCATCATCCGTTTCCGTTTCTACTTGCTGCTGTAATTGACTAACAAAAGCCCTTAGCTCCTTACCTGCAAGTTGCTTAGCCAGCGTATCATCCTCTAGGGTACGCAGCGCTAACCAACGTAAATCACAGCCATGTTCTCGGGCAATATCAGCTAACGAAAAAGATAGTGCTTCGATCGCGCGCTCTAAAGCGGGGGCATAATTTATTGTTACGCTAGGAATAGGCATAGTAACAGCCGCCCTATTAATCTGCGCCTTTAATGCCGTAAGACCATCTTTGGTAGAGGCCGAAATAGGAATGACCGGACAACCTAACTGCTGAGCTAAATAGTCGCAATCAATCTTAATGCCACGACTTTTAACCTGATCCATCATATTCAGTACCAAAATCATCGGCACACGCATTTCTATTAATTGCGAGGTTAAATAGAGGTTACGTTCTATATTAGAAGCATCAATAATATTGATAATTAAATCGGCTTGCTTTGAGGCAATATAATCTCTGGCAACTTTTTCATCCAAAGACACTTGATCATCGGCAGCTTCTAGGGAGTATGTACCAGGCAAATCAACTAATTCAATTAGCTTATCGGCGTAAGAGTATTCACCTGTTTTCTTTTCAACGGTAACACCTGGCCAATTACCAACATGCTGCTTAGAGCCTGTAAAAGCATTAAATAACGTGGTCTTTCCACAATTAGGATTACCGACCACACCTACCGTAAAATCAATGTTCATCATTGCTTCTCTATCAAGACCACGGCCGCTTCATCTTTTCGTAAAGTGAGCGAAAAGCCACGTAATTTAATTTCTACGGGATCGCCCAGCGGAGCAAATCTGGTTACACTAAAAGTAGTCCCCGGCGTTAAGCCCATAGCAAGCAGTCGTTTACGATAAGCTTTACCTTCAGGTTCAAAGCCTATAATTTTACCTAAATCGCCTACCTTAAGATTTTTTAAGCTTAACACTCTATCCAGCTCCGAGGGGTATCAGTGACCGTCCTAGAGACGAGTCGCCAATAAGGAATGGTTCTCATTAAGAAATAATATAGCACAGTTTTAAACGCACTCATACCTAGTCAACTTAATAAGAGTCATAGTGCGTTCATCGACGACTATGAAGTCATAAACTCATACTGTTAAATAGTTAAATATGAATAAATTGTGGCGATGACTGGCAATAACAGCCCGTTCAAATTAAAATGTCTCATTTGTTATTGATAACACTCGATAACCGCACTGCGACATTCCATTCCAACGGACTTTTAATGACTGATTACAAACTAACGCACCTTAAAGAGCTAGAAGCCGAAAGCATACATATCATTCGTGAGGTCGCGGCTGAATTTGAACGCCCAGTCATGCTCTATTCCGTCGGTAAAGATTCCGCGGTTATGCTGCATCTGACCATGAAAGCCTTTTTTCCTGGCAAGCCGCCTTTCCCCATGATGCACGTCGATACCACGTGGAAGTTCAAGGAAATGATTGAGTTTCGTGACCAGATGGTCAAAAAACTGGGTTTAGATCTATTGATTCATGTTAATCAAGACGGTGTTGATCAAGGCATAGGGCCATTTAGCCACGGCAGCAAAAAGCACACGGATGTTATGAAAACCGAAGGCCTTAAACAAGCCTTAGATAAATACCAATTCGACGCAGCCTTTGGCGGCGCTCGCCGTGATGAAGAAAAATCTCGCGCTAAAGAACGTGTTTATTCCTTTAGAGACAAAAATCATCGCTGGGATCCTAAAAACCAACGTCCCGAACTATGGAATATTTACAACGGTAAAATAGACAAAGGCGAAAGCATCCGCGTGTTTCCTTTATCTAACTGGACTGAACTAGACATCTGGCAATACATTCATTTAGAAAACATCCCTATTGTACCTTTATACTTTGCCAAAGTACGTCCTGTTGTGGAACGTGACGGCATGTTGATTATGGTTGATGACGAACGTATGCCCATAGGCCCCGATGAAACTGTTGAAATGAAAAAAGTGCGTTTTCGCACGTTGGGTTGTTACCCCTTAACCGGCGCAGTCGAATCTGACGCCACTACCCTACCCGAAATCATTCAGGAAATGTTATTAACCACCACCTCTGAACGCCAGGGACGACTCATAGATCACGATCAATCGGGCTCTATGGAACAGAAAAAGCGCGAAGGCTACTTCTAAACCAAGTCTAACCATTGCAATAATAACGAGCATTCAGAGAATAATATGTCCCACCAATCCGATTTAATCAGTACCGATATAGATGCGTATTTAGCGCAACATGAAAACAAAGAGTTATTACGCTTCTTAACCTGCGGAAATGTTGATGATGGCAAAAGTACCTTAATCGGTAGATTGCTGCATGATTCCAAAATGATCTATGAAGATCAACTCGCTGCCGTGCAAGCTGATAGCGTTAAATCAGGCACTACAGGCGCAGGAAAAATAGATTTAGCCTTGCTAGTTGATGGCTTGCAAGCAGAACGCGAACAAGGCATTACCATTGATGTCGCCTATCGTTATTTTTCCACCGCGACACGCAAATTTATTATTGCTGACACACCCGGACACGAACAATACACACGTAACATGGCCACCGGTGCTTCTACCTGTGATTTAGCCATCATCTTAATCGATGCGCGTTACGGTGTACAAACCCAGACTAAACGCCATAGCTTTATCGCCTCTTTATTAGGCATACAACACATCATTGTTGCTATCAATAAAATGGATTTGATGAATATAGCGAAGCGACCTTTAACGAGATCAAACAATCTTATTTAGACTTCACCAGCACACTAGACTTACATGACATTTGTTTTATCCCTATGTCAGCCCTAGATGGTGATAACGTCGTTAATGCCAGTGAAAACATGCCTTGGTTTACCGGCGAACCTTTAATGGCCGCACTCAATAGCATTGAAATTGCCAATGACCATAACTTTACTGATGCGCGCTTCCCCGTGCAATATGTTAACCGCCCTAACCTTGATTTTCGTGGTTTTTGCGGCACGGTAGCCTCAGGTGTTTTTCGTAAAGGCGACCTCATCACGGCACTGCCTTCAGGTAAAAGCAGCAAAATTAAATCCATAGTCACTTACGATGGTGACTTAGATCAGGCTTTCCCACCTATGGCCGTCACCTTAACCTTAGAAGACGAAATTGATATCAGCCGTGGCGATATGCTCATCGGCACAGAACAACTAGCGCCCATTGTTGCTGATCAATTTAAAGCCACTATCGTTTGGATGACCGAAAAAGCCTTAACGCCAGGCCGTCAATACATCCTTAAATTAGCGACTCGCAGCGTCTCAGGTTCAGTGGCATTGATACATCACCGCATTGATGTTAATACCTTAGAGCACCATGATGCACAGGCTTTGCAACTCAATGAAATTGGTTCTTGCACTATTTCTGTGAATGCACCGGTAGTATTTGATGCTTATAAAACCAATAAAAGCACTGGCGCTTTCATAATTATTGATCGCTTAAGCAATGGTACCGTCGGTGCAGGTATGATTACCGGCGCCTGCGATGAACAAAATCAACTACCGGTCAGCACTGAAGAACGTGCAACCCGTTACAGCCAAAAGCCAACTGCTATAGCCTTAAACGGAGCGACCAGTAAAGACAGTGCTTATTTATTAGAGCGAAAGTTATTTGATAATGGCCATGCTACTACGGTACTAGAAACTCAAAATACCGCCTTAATTCTAGCTATTAAACATGCTGGCTTATTGTGTTTATGCGTTAATTACAGTGCCGATCTAGCTGATATTAGTTTTAATACCGACCAGCAATCGATAGATGAAATATACAGCGCCTTGAAAGAGCAAAATATTATTTATTAAGGCTATATCCTATAAATGTTGGGCTGCATGCTTTTCGCAACCCAACAACATTGTGTCAGCATACAAAGCAGAGCTCAAAATAATCACAATAAACACAAGGTAGTTGCAGTATTATTTAAAATATTCGATACTTCGGTTTGGCTGATCTTTATCAACAGCCTACTTACCCATCTAACGACATAAAGTAGAGGCTAACACACGATGAGAAAATCTTTTTTATTAGCGTTAACATTAATCAGCATGACCTTAACCTCATTAAACACTTCGGCTGCTACAGACACTCATTATCCCGCTGCTGATTTTCAACCCTCTGTTATATACCAAGCTCCTGGCATAGCCACTAAAGAGACAACTCAAGAGGCCAATGACCCTAAATATCCTGCATCAAATTTCACTCCTACTGTGATCTTTATCGACAAACAAGCGGCCAACCAAAGCGAAGAGGTATTTGATCCAAAATATCCCGCTGCAAACTTCAAACCCAGAGTTATTTACCCTTAAAGGATAGGGTTAGCTTAAGTCTCACACTAGCTTTCATAATAAACTATCTTCAGATAATGCGACGGCTAACACTACTTACAGGATTATAAACACTCATGACTATCACCACTCAAGCACTGTCTAAATTGCAATATACGATTGAACAAACCTTAGCAAAAATAACCTCCAGTCAAAGGTATCAAGCATTACAGGCCATGACACCTGCTAAACGCTGGACAAGCTTAGGGCTATATTTTCTAGCCTCACAACTGGTTATATTTGGTTTGTTATATGTCCTATTTGGCAAAGTTGTGGTGATTGGCTTTTTTGCGAGCATTATTGCCGGCTTAGCTACCGGACTAGGCGCCTTACCCGCCCTATTCTTTAAAGACATTTCTAAGAATTTGTTCAACAGCCTGTTAGGTGCCGCTGCCGGTGTAATGTTAGCCGCCACGGCTTTTTCATTGCTGGTACCCGGTATCAGTTATGGCAACGTCATCTGGCCTAGCCATGGTATTTATATCGTTGCCATCGGTATGTTGATAGGCGCAGCATTTTTGCATTTTGCCGACCGTCAATTACCCCACGTCCATTTTGATGCCTTGCCCGATGAGCAACTCACTTCATTAAAGAAAGTTTGGTTGTTTATTATCGCCATCACTATTCATAATTTTCCTGAAGGTCTTTCAGTCGGTGTGAGTTTCGGTGCCGGTGATTTAAAAAATGGTCTAGTATTAGCGATTGCTATCGCTTTACAAAATATTCCAGAGGGCTTAGCTGTTGCCCTACCCTTAGTAGGCTTAGGCTATAACAAATGGAAAGCCATAGGCATCGCCACCTT
Source organism: Methylococcales bacterium (assembly GCA_003584895.1). Taxonomy (GTDB): domain Bacteria; phylum Pseudomonadota; class Gammaproteobacteria; order Methylococcales; family Methylomonadaceae; genus Methylobacter_C. The sequence goes on along the minus strand of QVQF01000131.1, from coordinate 4,991 downwards.
AACAGGCTTAGTTGAACCCATAGGCGGTTTACTGGGCGTCACTATGGTCAGTTTATTTCAATCTATTTTACCGCTGGCAATGGGCTTTGCTGCAGGCGCTATGCTGTTTGTCATCAGTGAAGAAATCATCCCAGAAACTCACGCCAATGGCCGCTCACGCTATGCCACTTTTGCTTTATTAGGTGGTTTTATCATCATGATGATCTTAGATAATATGTTGAGTTAATGTAAGTCGGGTTAGCGATAGCGTAACCCGACATTTCGAAGTCCATGCGTCCGGTTACGGCTAACGCCTAACCAGACCTACCCAACTATCTCATCATGATTACCTTACCTGAACTACTCAACTCACTTAACACCGTTAATGTAATTAATGCCTATCACACGGGCTTACAGCAACTACAAATCTTATTAAATGTAGCTTCACTTTCTGAACTTTCAGCAACCACAGCCACTAGCTTTGCTTTAATTTTTGCTGCTGAATTTGGCGATAAGAGCCAGTTAGTCTGCATGATACTCGCTACTCGCTATCGAGCTTGGCCGGTATTTTTGGGTGCTATCGCGGCATTTGCCTTACTTAATACTTTAGCGGTTATTTTTGGTGCTTTATTAGCGCATAACTTACCCGAACCACTCATTGCTGGCATCGTAGCACTGTTGTTTGCTGTTTTTGGACTACATTCATTGCGGATTAAAGCCGAGGATGAAGATGAAGTACTGCCCGAAAAAAACGGCAGTCATTTATTTTTCACCACTTTTTTACTCATTACCGTGGCTGAGTTCGGTGATAAAACTCAATTAGCGGTAGTGGCTTTAAGTAGTACTGTCGCACCACTAGCCGTGTGGCTAGGTTCAACGGCGGCACTGGCGAGCACCTCTGCCTTAGGCATCATTGCGGGTCGTCGTCTTTTAAAAAAGATACCTTTAGTGTTACTTCATAAAGTCAGCGGAGCCTTATTTATGATATTAGCCGCTATTGCCTTATATCGTTGCCTTCAGAACTTAATTTAAGCAGCCACATCGACCTCAATGCGATGACATCATGGTCTTTTGTCCAATAACATCGTCTTCAATGTGGCGGCACACTGGTGTTTTATGCCGCCACATCGCTTTCAATGTAATGGCGCACTCTATGTTTTATACTGTCACATCGTCTTCAATGTAGTAGCACATTCTATGTTTTATGCGGTCACATCACTTTCAATGTAGCGGCACACGCATGTTTCATTAGGCCACATCGCTTTCAATGCAGAGCCGCATTAATCTGGGAGCGAGCCCACTATGTGGTGTTGTAAGCTATCAAAACATCAACATTACCGCTTTTAGCTATCAATTTAGCATTATTAAAGAGTGAATATTTCATAATACTTTGATAAATAGACAAGATTTAGTACAGTATAGGTATAATTACTAATATTAACGACTAAAAATCATTAAAGTAACTGCCGATGCCTAATAATCATTTACAGAAATTATTCATAGCTCAGCGTTTGTTAACATCGCAAGCTAGTTTAACTAAGATAGGCGCTCATTAATGCGAAACATCATGCATGATAAGCGCGATTTTTATCGACTACTGTTTGAAAATAGCGCTGATCCTATCCTTATTTTTAAGGACAATCACTTTATTGATTGCAATGCCGCAGCCTTAACGTTATTAGCTTATCCCAATAAACAAGAATTTCTAAAATTAGGGCCTGGAGATATTTCTCCACCTTTTCAAGCTGATGGTACTAACTCTCAAGAGAAGGCAGCAGAGATCATCGCTCGCACCTTAAGTTCAGGTTTTGAATGCTTTGAATGGACGCATCAATGCGCCGATGGCGACTTGATTAATGTTCAAGTCATGTTAACCGCCATGGTAATTAATAATGAGTCCATTATTTACGCTATATGGCGTAATATTCGTGAACAACAACAACAACAACAACAACAACAACAACAACAACAACAACTATTATCAGATAATTTACAACAAGCGTTAGAAATTTCAGAACTTAAAAGTACCCTACTTACTCAGCATAACAAGCAATTAAGCTCACTCAACCAACGTTATAAAACCTCTTTTGAACTTGCTCCTATAGGTATAGTACATCTATCAGCTAACGGGCATTTCTTGGAAGTTAATGAGGGCTTTTGCAATCTTATCGGTTATAGCTACGAGCAGTTATTTGCGCTCAATATTAAACAACTCGAATGTCCCTGTTGCCTGCCCGTTTTCGATAGCCTTATAGAGACCTTAGCAGAGTCGTCATCTAGCCTTATTCAAGAAACATGCTATCTACATCAAAATGGCCAAAAGATTTGGGGGCGCAGCACTTTTAAGATCGTCAAAGATGATTATGGCCAAATAGATTATGTGCTGCAACTAATTGAAGATATAACGCAATATAGAACCAATCAACTGCAATTAACAAAACTATCTCAGGCCGTAGAGCAGAGTCCAAGTCCTGTGGTCATTACCGACTTGTCGGGTAACATAGAGTATGTTAATACTAGCTTTATAGCGCTTTCTGGTTATAGCAAAGAAGAGTTACTCGGAAATAATCAACGCCTGTTGAAATCAGGTAAAACCCCTGCCAGCACTTATCAGTCCATGTTTAGTGCTATGCAATCAGGTCAGAACTGGCATGGCGAATTTATTAATAACTCTAAACTCGGCGTAGAGTACATAGTGGCTACTAACATCTCACCGATACGTGATGACGATGGCCACATTAGTCATTATTTAGGCGTTAAAGAAGACATTACCCAACGTAAAGCACTTAAACAAGCCTTAATAGACAGCCAAAGATTTACCATAAACATATTAGATTCGCTGCCTTCTGAAATTGCGGTAATCGATCATAATGGCGTCATTAAAGCCACCAATCAGCCTTGGCGAGACTTCGGCAATCAGAGCGGCATAAGTAACACGATTGATACATGGCTGGGCATTAACTATTTAGATTACTCGGACAACCATGATGAAATCGACTCAAATGACGGCCACTTTTCGATAAGCGCCATTAACGGTATCAAGCAAGTGCAAAACGGCAACATTGATATATTTCGCTTAGAATACCCTTGCCATATTGATACGCAAAACATCTGGTTTGAAATGCAGGTCAAAGCATTAAACACTGGCACTGGTGACATCATCATCCAGCATAATAATATCAATAAGTTTAAAGATATTGAATTTGAGTTAGAAGCCGCCAAATTAACAGCAGAACATTCAGCTGCCGCCAAGTCTGAATTTTTAGCGACCATGTCACATGAGATACGCACACCGATGAATGCTATTATCGGTTTCTCAGAACTGGCCTTATATCAAGATTTCAATACTGAAGCACTCGATTATTTTTCTAAAATAAACAGCGCTTCCACTAGCTTATTAAGTGTTCTTAACGATATTCTTGATTTATCGAGCTTAGGCGCTAGTGGTATTAAACTAGAGTACTTGCCATTTCAACTAAATAGCGTTGTTGAAACATTACATACGCTATTTATTGATGCCTGCATAAGCAAAGGCTTAAAGCTTAACTTGACTATTGATGATAGGGTACCTTTAGCGTTAATAGCTGATGCTAATCGCCTACAACAAATTCTTATTAATCTCTTGGGCAATGCCATTAAATTTACTGAGTCAGGCTCTATCTCTTTAGCGATAAGCTTGCAACAGTTACAACACTCAAGAGCCCAATTGTTATTTTCGGTTAAAGATACGGGTATCGGCATTGCTGACGAACATCAACATAAGTTATTTTTACCGTTTAGCCAGGTTGATGGTTCTATTTCAAGGCGCTATGGAGGTTCTGGCTTAGGACTGTCTATTTGTAATGAACTATTAAAACTAATGGATAGTAAACTTAGCTTAAGCAGCTTACTTAAACAAGGCAGCACTTTTAGCTTTGAGCTAAGTTTAGAGCTACAGCCGTTAAATTTTGCTCATAACGCTGTTAAAGTAAGTCCATTCCCTCTTACGTCTAATGAGAATGCCCCGTCATTAGCTGGATATAAGGTCTTAGTGGTTGAAGATAATAAAATTAACCAGCAAGTGGTTGAAAAATTTCTCAGCTTATCTGGCATTTTAGTCAGTGTTGCTAATAATGGGCAAGAAGCACTTGAACAACTGTCTCAAAATGATTTTTCTGCAGTGTTAATGGATATGCACATGCCAGTGATGGATGGTTTTGAAGCCACTCAACAACTGCGCTTACAGCCTCAATTTGCAAACTTGCCGGTGCTTGCGCTATCTGCGGGAGTGACGACTGAAGAACAAACTCGTTGCTTGGCAGTCGGCATTAATGAATTTATCTGTAAGCCCATCAATCCTCATCAGCTTTTAAATACACTAGCGCAATGGATCAAGCCAGAAGTCATCCAAACACAACGAATAGAAGAAGATATTCCTTTATCTTATGATGATTTAGCCTATTTTGATTTTAAAAACATATTATCCGTACTCGGTGATAATAGAACCTTGCTAGCTGAGTTATTACAAGAATTCAAAAAGAGTATGCAGGGTTTTCTTGCAGAACTAAAAGATGTACTTGCTGCAGAAGATAGATTGGCGGCTAGGGCATTAGTGCATACGCTGAAAGGTACTGCCTGTAATCTAGGTGCAATGCGTTTACATGCTTCTGCAACCGCCTTAGAAGCTGAACTTAAAGTACGACTACCTAATGAAACCAAAGTACACAGCTTTAGCACTATTTTTGTAGCGACGATGGTGAATTTAGATAACATACTCCAGCTTTTAGAGTAACAACCCATTACCCTAAAACTGGACTGGTGCTATTAATATAATCATGACTAGTCAAGTTGGGTTGTAAGATAGCCTACCCAACGATCATAATAAGAACGATTACTGCAAAGGTGGTGCTGACGGTAAATCTGCTGGAGGGGGTGGAATATTGGCGCCGGACTCTGGATATTGCGTAGGCATAACGCCAGACACAGCTGGAGGTATGGCATCTGGTGGTGGCGGTGGCATAGACATGACTGGT
>QVQF01000175.1 GCA_003584895.1 Methylococcales bacterium | reverse complement strand
AGTTCGGCGCGTGCAGCAGGTCTTGATCTACAGGCTATGATCGGTATTGAATATAGTCCTTTTGATAAGCGCTTTAGATTGGGTAAAGATGTGGGTGTTAATTATATTGCAGCCTTTAAACGACCTGAATAAAGATGACGATGATGCCTTTAAAAGATAACGTTATTTTAATTACGGGTGCAGGTGGTGGTCTGGGTAAGACCGCTGCGTTAACATTAGCTAAAAATGGTGCGCATATCATTTTGCTAGATAAAAATATCGCCAAGTTAGAAGCCGTTTATGATGCTATTTTAGCTGTCGGTGCGCCCGAGCCGATTATTTATCCCTTTGATCTGGCTGGCGCTAATGAAAATGACTATCAAGAATTAGCCGATAAAATTGCTGACGAATATGGTTCTTTGCAGGGCTTATTACATTCCGCTGTTGAGTTTAGTTCATTTACGCCGATTTCTCAATTTAGCACTAAAGAGTGGGGTCACACTTTAAATGTTAATTTAAACGCACCGTTTTTATTAACCCGTGTATTGCTACCGGTATTGCAAAAAAGTCCACAGGCTTCAATTGTTTTCACCTCTGATAGTACTGCAAGAATACCTCATGCTTATTTAGGTGCTTATGGCGTTTCGAAAATAGCCTTAGAAGGTTTTGTAAAAATATTAGCAGATGAATTGGATTCTGCAGGTTCAATTAGGGCCAATATTCTTATACCGGGTGCGGTAGATTCACCTTTAAGAAAACGTGCTTATCCTGCAGAAGACAAAAGTAAATTACCCACATTAGAATCACTAGCTCCGGCTTATTTATATTTATTCGGTACTCAAAGCCTAGCTATAAATGGCCAAACCATTGATGCCCGCACCTTTCACTTATAACTTATTATTATGGCCGAACGAGAAAGCTTAGTTTTAACTAGGGATGTCAACATTATTACCATTCCTGACGGTACTCCCGACACTTTAAGCAAAGGTGCATTGGTAACTTTGCATCAGTCTCTGGGCAATAATTATACGGTTATAACTGAATACGGTCATATGGTGCGTATTGCGGGTGCTGATGCCGATGCCTTAGGGATGGAATCGCATCAATTGCATACCTTGGTATCTGAAACCAGTGCTGAAGCTGTTGAAAAAAACTGCTGGGAAGTCATGAAAACGGTTTATGACCCAGAAATACCGGTCAATATTGTCGATCTTGGCCTTGTTTATTACTGCAATGTAAAAGAGATAGATGAGCATAGTAATGCCGTTCATGTCATGATGACGCTGACTGCACCAGGTTGCGGTATGGGTCCCGTTATCCAAGGCGATGTAGAGAAATGTATACGTGCATTGCCGGGCGTTAGCAGTGTTGATGTTGAAGTGGTACTTGATCCGCCTTGGTCACGAGAAATGATGTCAGAGGTTGCACAGTTGCAGTTGGGCTTGTTTTAACCTTAGGTAAATTATTTTTCGTCTGGTACCTATTTCAATAGGCCGTGAAACATCATTAGTATTTTCAAGATGGGAGAGGCTAAAAATTGGCCACTTTAACAGACTCATCCCATAACTGAGTGATCACTTTTTCGGGATTAGCACTGACACTATTGCTCCAAAAGTTGACGCTGGCCATTTGATTGCTGGCCGCCAACAAGCCTTGTTCAAACAATCGGCTTTTCAACTGATTGGCTACTGCGGCGCCAGTATCAATCAGGACAACACCGTCACCTACCGCCTCCTGAATTAGTGGTTTTAAAAAGGGGTAATGCGTGCAGCCAAGCACGATGCTATCAGCACCCTCATCTAATAAAGGCTGACAATAGTGCTTAACCAATGCACGCGTGCTGTCATGACTCAATTCGCCACGCTCTACGCATTCCACTAGCCCAACACAAGCTTGCGTCACCACTTTTACATTACGACCATAACTTTCTAACAATGCTGCAAACTGCGCACTTTGAAGTGTGCCTGTGGTGGCTAGAACGCCGATAATACCTGATCTACTGGCTGCTGCCGCAGGTTTAATCGCCGGTTCCATGCCAATGATGGGTAATCGGTATTTAGTCCGCATTTGATCAATAGCGGCAGCGGTGGCGGTATTGCAAGCCACGACTAATGCTTTGGCGTCCTTAGCAATTAAAAATTCAGCGATTGCAAAACACCGAGCTTGAATTTCGGTTGCGCTTTTATTGCCATAAGGGGCGTGGATGCTATCGGCTACATAAAGCAGATGTTCGTTGGGTAATAGACGGTGGATATGCTTTAAAACTGAAATACCTCCCACACCCGAATCAAATACGGCGATTGGTCTAGCGTTAGTCGGATTAATATAGGTGCTCATTACCAGGCCAGCATCAGTTACACTGACAATATTATATACAGTTTGGTGCATAAGTTTTAGTTGATACTTGGTCCCAAAATAGTGCTAAAAGAAATGCGTCATAGTCAATTGATTATGTAAAGTTTATATAGGTGCATTTAGTCAAGCTAGCTTACTGTTTTTAAGTTAAATTATAGCGATCTTAATTAAGCTGATAAAAACACCAGTGAATACTTTATTTCCTATCCCTAAAAATCATCCACAACGTTTTGTACTTCATAATGAAGTTCATGCCAGAGCACCGTTCAATCTTAATTTGCCAGTTAGAGCTAGTCATCTAGCTTTATTGCTTTCTAACGATGAAAAGCTTCAAGAGCGTCAGCACTTAATTTCACTTTGTGAAAGATTTGGCGTTACGCCACCTGAAAAAGATGCAGATCACTTCAGCGCCAACTTAACTTCTTTTCAGATACGTTGGGAACAACATGGTGAGTTCAGTACCTATAGTTTTTACGTACACGATACACCAGAAGACCCTTTTGCCGACTCCGCGTTAAAAAAAGTCCCAGTAGATTGGCTGGCACAATTAACAGGACAAGTAATAGTGGCTACTCATGCCATCGTAGCTTCACCTGCAGATATTAATTATCAAGAAGAGGATGTCGATTTAGCTTCATTATCGCGTTATTTTGCTGGAAACCCCATTATTGGCTCTAAAGTAACGGGCGGAGCGGCCTCGGTATTTACAGATTTTCGTATTCATGTTGATGGCTTTAGTCGTTTCTTCATTATTAATCATGCCTTGCGTACAGAGCAAGCAGGGCGCTTATTGCAACGCTTATTTGAAATTGAAGTTTATCGGGTGATGGCTTTAATGGCTTTTCCTGTGGCACGCAAACTAAACCCCGCTTTAAATAAATCAGATCGTCAGCTCTATACCATTACCAATGCAATGACACGACCTGACCATAATGATGCTGAATTGCTGGATGAATTAACTACTTTAGCGGCTGAAGTTGAAAATCATATCTCTAGTAATCACTTTCGCTTTGCTGCGGCTAGTGCTTATTATCAACTTGTTGAACAGCGTGTTACCGATTTACGAGAAGTGCGAATTCAAGGTATACAGACGATAGGTGAGTTTATTAAACGTCGACTTGAGCCTGCCATTAATACCTGTGAATCGCTCTCTTACCGCTTCACTTTATTATCGGAGCGAGTTAGTAATGCCAGTCAGTTATTACGCACACGTGTTGATATTATTATTGAGCGTCAAAATCAAAGCTTGTTAACCTCAATGGCTTTACGTGCAAAAATGCAATTGAGAATGCAACAAATGGTTGAAGGTATTTCTATGGTTGCGATTACCTATTATGCCGCCAGTCTTGCCGGTAAAGTAGCCGAGACCTTGCATGCCTTAGGTTGGAAGATAAAGCCGGAGCTCGTAGAAGGTTTATCTATACCTTTTATTTTAATTATCATCGTAATAAGCTCTAAACGGATACATAAAATTATTGCTAATACGACTGAGTAATCTGCCAATAGCCTATTGGCGGTAATAATAAAGCCTTAGTTATGCCACTGAGCAATCATTTTCTTGCATTCTGATCGCCATAAACAAGGTTCGTTATGATTACAATGACTGGATAAATGACTTTTGAAACAAGGTTCATGATGCATAATTATTTCAATAGCACGAATCAACTCATTATTGTTGGTAAAGATTTCTGGACTTTGAACGCCTACCGATTTTGCCAAACGGCGCAGACCTTTAATACTCATTCCGCCATCTTCATCACTAATAATGAGATAGCGTGCAATCAACATGTTAAGAAAGTCATGTTCGGCAAAAAGCCAGTCATCGAGTTCAAAACCTGATTCAAAGTTTCTATTTAGCGCTTTATAATAAGCCGCTTCCGAAATCCATTGGTTCTGGTAAGCACAATCTGATGGCCTTTCGATTGAACGATCTTTCATATAAGTTTCTCCATAATCTTTGATAATATTTATTGCTGTAGACCTTGACCTAAAATAAACGCAAAAGTGCCATTTAATTTTAATATCACTGAATATGTTGCTCTAAGATTTGGAAAAGAGCTATCTATCTCCCATTTCTTTTTGAATAGTAATAGCGCTTCATTTATTAAGTAAAACTTCGCTTAATAGCGTGCCATCTAACTCTTTTAGAAATTGTTCTTTTGCACGACACAGTAATGAGGTTAATTTACATTTTCCTTGTATCGGGCATACGCCTTGTTTTTGCGGATTAAAGCATTCGACGATATGGAAATTGGCCTCCATTTGCCTAACTACCTCTCCAACGCGAATTTGGTCTGCTGACCTAGATAAATATAAGCCACCATTCTTGCCACGAACGGATTGAATAAAGCCTTTCAAGCCGAGGTTGTGAACTACTTTAACTAAATGGTTGCGGGATATATTAAAAAAGGTTGATAGCTCAGTAATCGTTACGCGTTGATTTGGATGCATCGCTAAATAAATTAAAACTCTTAAAGCGTAATCAGTGTGAAGGGTGAGTTGCATAATGCCCCTATATATAAAATGTATTTGACATGTATTTTATAGGAATTTAGAATGCTTTAAAGATGTATTTAAAATACATCTTATATCCACTAAATATGGTGGTTCAATAGCCTTTTAAAACATCGAGAAAAACATGACTGAAACAACTACACTTTATGAACAAATTGGCGGCGAAGCAGCAGTTAATGCAGCCGTTGATATTTTTTATCGAAAAGTATTAACTGATCATCGAATTAATCGATTTTTTGATGGCGTTAATATGGCTCAGCAAGCTGCAAAACAAAAAGCTTTTTTAACAATGGCATTTGGTGGTCCACATAACTATACCGGTGAAGACATGCGTAAAGGTCATGCTCATTTAGTTAAATTAGGTTTAGATGATAGCCATTTTGATGCAGTTATAGAAAATCTGGGCGCAACCTTGGTTGAACTTAATGTGCCACAGGCACTTATCGCGCAAGTCGCAGCTATTGGCGAAAGTACTCGCAATGATGTATTAGGTCGCTAAATAAAGGTTATGGGAATGTCGTTAAAAACAATTAAGTTAAATGATCGTGAAATAGTGTGTCAGGAGGATGAGTCGATTCTGGATGCGCTATTACGTGACAATATTGACATTCCCAATAATTGTAGGAGAGGTGTTTGTCAAAGCTGTATGATTCGTAGCCTAGATAATGCTCCACCTGCTGCTTCACAAAATGGACTAACCGATGTTTTACAGCATCAAAATTATTTTCTAGCTTGTTTATGTTATCCCGAACAAGACATGACTATCAGTTTAAATACGCCAAAAGATTTTTTTACAGAATCAACGGTTATTGATAAAAAGCTCTTAAATTCAGACATACTATTATTAACCCTAAAGTGCAGTACGCCTTTGGATTATTATGCAGGACAGTTTGTTAATTTAAAACGTTATGACGGATTACAACGCAGCTATTCAATTGCAAACAATCATTTACTAAATCCTGATAGCGTAACGTTCCATATTCGAAAACTTAAGGATGGGCTATTTAGTGAATGGGCTTATCAGGAGCTTGCGGTAGGCGATACTCTTGATATCTCAGATCCACAGGGACTTTGTTATTATCTGCCTAACCAACTCGATCAAAATCTAATGTTAATAGGTACAGGCAGTGGTCTTGCTCCATTACTCGGTATTATCAGTGAAGCACTGCATCAAGGTCACCGAGGTGATATCCATTTATTTCATGGTAGTCGAGAAATAGAGGGGCTGTATTTGATCGAAGAAATGCAGCAACTAACTCAGCAATATCAAAATTTTAATTATACTCCATGCTTATCTAGTGATACTTTAGCTAACGGTTTTGCTAAGGGACGTGCTCATGATGTGGCGATGTCGACCATACCTAGTTTAAAGGACTGGCGCATTTATTTATGTGGCCATCCTGATATGGTTCATCAAGCAAAAAGACAGGCTTTTTTAAAGGGTGCGGCGATTCAAAATATTTATGCCGATGCCTTTCATGTAGGAACAGCCTCAGCAAAGTAAATCGAGGTGTTTATTAATGAGAGCTAACTGATGACCTTTTTCCACAACTTTACGATAGCGTCTAATCAGTTAACATTTATTCAAAAAGCCTATGCTGCAGTGGCATGTCTAATCGCTATTTTTTTGACAGCGACAATTACTCAACTATACGCCTTTGAAAACACTGGGATTTTAGTCGCCTCAATGGGTGCTTCAGCGGTGCTTTTATTTGTGGTGCCCAGTAGTACGATGGCTAAACCCTGGCCTTTTGCTGCCGGTCAGATGATATCAGCGTTAGTCGGTATTTATGTAGCGCATTATGAAACTGATTTTGTAAGGGCATCTGCTTTAGCGGTAGGGCTTTCAGTGTTGTTGATGCTATTGCTACGATGCTTGCATCCTCCAGGCGCTGCCACAGCATTAGCCTCCTTACATAATACCGTAAATGCTGATCTACCCGATTTTAGCTTTTTGTTGATGCCAGTTGGCGTTAACGTAGTCATTATGTTGACAATCGCACTGTTGGTCAATCGTCTAATTTTGCTGCGTATTCAGCTTGCAAAAACACCGAGCCCAGTACATATAACGAATCAAAATGATCAACAAGGCCATTTGCTGAGTATTAATAAAGGAGATATAGAACAAGTCATCCAGCGCTTTGATAAGTTTTTGGATATTGGCCCAGATGATTTATGTCAGCTTTTAACACAGTTACACTTGCTGTCCTTTCAAAAAAATGCTGATATAAAAACATGCTGCGATATTATGCAGCGCAATATTATCACCGTCGAATATGCCACTGAAGTAGAGTGGGCGTGGACATTGATGCATGAACATCATTTGAAAGTGTTGCCGGTGTTAGATAAATCAAAGCGGGTCATTGGGATTGTCACCCATTATGATTTTTTAAAGCATATTAAGCTAACGCCTTACCATAGCTTCCAAGAAAAGTGGTTGTGGTTTATTAAACCCAGCCTAGATGTAACCACTCAAAAGCCCGAAGTAATGGGGCATATCATGACTCGAAAAGTTAAGACGCTATCTGCTGATACGCATATAGCCGAGTTGGTGCCGCTGGTGGTTAATGAAGGTCACCACCATGTCCCTATAGTCGATGATGAACAGCGATTTGTTGGTTTAGTCTTTCAAAGCAGTCTACTCACTGCGCTATTTAATCAACAAGTCTTCGTTGATAGCACTAAGGCATTCCAGAAAAAGATTCTGCAATAGAGTGACCTAGTTCATCGTCATTTTATGCAATTTCGGCAGACAGAGCTTAACTGGAATCAAGTGAAGTCCATAGCAGATATAGGCTGCTTTAAGTTTTTCATGAAGAAAAAATACTATTCTGGACTTTACGCGGATAGCTGATTATGATGACCGCTAAAATATTTTCCAAATAAATATCAATTGGTTACTCATTAAAAAGGTGATTCACATGTTAGAAATTCAGCAGTTAGCTCCGCAGTTTAGTGTAAAAGACCAACGTAATCAGTTGGTTAATTTATCGGACTTTACCAATAAGAAAAACATCGTCTTATATTTTTATCCTAAAGACGATACCCCAGGCTGCACAATCGAAGCTAATGACTTTACTCGACTCGCCAAAGAATTTAACCAATACGATACTGTCGTGATCGGTGTCAGCAAAGATTCTTGTGAAAGCCATGTTGATTTCATTAATAAATATGAACTCAAAGTGATGTTGTTAGCCGATACTGAGGGCGAGCTTTGTGAAAGCTATGATGTTTGGCGAGAAAAAGACAGAAATGGCGTTAAAAGTATGGCCATTTTACGATCAACTTTCATCATTAATAAACAAGGCGTTTTGACTGAAGTCGCTTATGGCGTTAATCATGAAGGCCATGCAGAAGAAATCTTAGCAAAAGTTAAACAACTATAAAGCCACATTGAGGAGTTTGACATGATACCCGAACAGTCATTAAATCTAAGCGGTAAAGTAGCCCTGATTAGCGGTGCGGGTGTCGGTATAGGTCGCGCAGTGGCATTGGCTTTAGGCAAAGCTGGTGCAACCATAGGCTTACATTATTATTCTAGTGAAAATAGTGCACATCAACTCCTTGAGGAATTAAGGGCTTTAGATATTAAGGTCGTGCTTTTACCCGCCGACTTAACTAAAGAAAGTGCCGCTAACGCTATGGTTGATCAGTTAGTCGAGGCTACAGGTCGTTTGGATATCGTCGTTAATAATAGTGGCGGCTTAATTAAACGTGCCAAGATAGAAGATTGCACCTTAGAAAACTGGAATAAATCCTTAGATATTAATTTGACCAGTGCCTTTTTAGTGACTAAACGTGCTATTCCGCATCTACGTGCCAGCGGCAGTGGTCGTATCGTTAATATACTGTCACTTTCCGTACAAACCGGTGGCGCTAATGGTGGTGGTGCTTATGCGGCGGCAAAAGGTGGTTTGATGGTGTTTACTCATACCTTAGCCAAAGAATTAGCGCCTTATGTTCGTACCAATTCTGTGATGCCGGGCACGGTAGAAACCCAACATCATGAGATTCATTCCACCCCAGAAATGATGGAAAACTACCGTAAGCAAACACCCTTAGGGCGAAACACCTATGCTGAAGAAGTCGCCAGCAGTGTACATTTTTTAGCTAGCGATATGTCTTCTCATATTAATGGCGCTATGATTGATATTAGTGGTGGACGATTTTTGCGTTAAGATAAAATCTCACCTAACCCCTCTCTACAAATAAAGGAGCTATGCAGCTACTTGAGGCTTTAAGCCTAAATAAGTTAGTGCTTTTGGCTTTAGGGAACTACTGGTATGCGGGTGTACAATAGCCGCTTTAAAATCTAGCCGGTATCCGTTATGACAACCTATCCTGAAAGAACGTGTTCAATAGAACGTTTAGTTACACATCCTAAATTAGTCGCTGCTGCAAAAGCCGGCACAAAAACTCAACAGCGCCGTGATGGTATCTATGGTTTTCCCGGTGAAGTCTTTGACCTAGAAGGCGTCATTTTTGAAGTAACGAGCTTAGAGCGTCAAAGTTTAGGCGACATGACCGATGAACACGCGCAATCAGAAGGCTATCCAAGTTTGGATATGTATAAAGATATCATCTTAAGAATGCATGCCGGCATGGAATGGAAAGCAGAGAGTTTGGTCTGGGTTCATAGCTTTAAAATTAAAGAGGCTTGATGGTAGCGCTGAGCCTTAGCTCGGCGATATTCCTATCTGGATCTTCGCCAAGCTGGGGTTAGTCTTCTCTGGGATTTTATTAAGTCACTATTATAGAAACAGGCTCACTATAGTCAGTGAGACCCTCTGGCGTGATGGCCGCTATGCGAAAATAATAGACACACATCACATCAAGACCACTTAATTCAAAATCAGCACGCGTACTTACACCGCATAATACCCAGCCCTCTTCTGTTAGAGGCAGTGTACCTTTAGCCATTTGTAAATGATAAGCGCCGGCTCTAGGATTTGCTTTGCCTTTGATTATCAGTGAGCCTGAATGAGTACCATTAAAGAGGGATATAATGGCTTTGGGCGTATAAGTGGGTTGCTTGGATTCATGAAAGCCACTGCTTAATATCGTTGATTCATCACCGGCAGCGATTCTGTCTACATAAGCAGCTAAGCTGCGAAACAAAGCGTCGGTCAGTTTTTCTTGATCGTGCATTTCCGAAATAAGGGTGCGTCCGCCATCACTGGCGGCCATGATGGCATTTTCTAAAGCATCAACAGCTGCGCTGGCTTCGAGCAATGACACATCAGGTGTTGGAAAGTGCGGGTTGCCCGTCAATTTAACAATGATGTTACGGTAAAAACCTACTTTTACAATCGGTGAAAATTGAATAAAGTCTAGTTTAGTTTGGATGATTTTCATGATAGTAATCTCTGAGTTTAGCTTAAGTTTAAAAAGGTCTGTTCTTGGTTGTATTCGGTAAAGCTAGGTTGTGAAAGTCGTGTAATAGGTACTATCGGGTCTGCTAAATTTTTAGTCGGTCTTGCAGTAGCTACTTTAAGGTCTGCTACATGTTTAACACGTCCTGCTATAGCTACTTTAGCCTTGAGATGGCTTTAGCAGGTCTTGCAGTAGCTACTTTAAGGTCTGCTATATGTTTAACACGCCCTGCTATAGCTACTTTAGCCTTGAGATGGCTTTAGCTGGTCTTGCAGTAGCTGCTTTAAGGTCTGCTATATGTTTAACACGTCCTGCTATAGCTACTTTAGCCTTGAGATGGCTTTAGCAGGTCTTGCAGTAGCTACTTTAAGGTCTGCTATATGTTTAACACG
>QVQF01000153.1 GCA_003584895.1 Methylococcales bacterium | reverse complement strand
GGTAATGTTATTGAGCTTAGGTTGAGTGAATTTTAGCGTAACCTTAGTTTCAAAAGGGCTAAGCGCTGAAACGTTAATGACTTTCCAAAAGTCATTGCGAACAAAGCCATGACTCAGCCCCTCTAAATCCTGAGGATCTGATCCAAACCAAGGCCAACAAATAGGAATCCCGCCCCTGATAGCTTTACCTGGTTCGTAACATGATTGTTCACTGAGAAATAATAAATCTTCTGCGGCAGCTATCGGTTGATATGACAGCACTTGAGCGGCATAAATAGAAATTAATGCCGTTGCACTCTCATTAGTGATCTCAATAAAGGGCAAACCACCATGCCCCCTGACGAACTTAAGTTGACCTACAATACCGAAGTCAGTGTTTAATTGTTCAATATCCATACGCTACCTTGGGGATCAGAGCATAAAATTACTGCCAGACCGTACCCATTATAATTTTTTAGAGAATACATTCAATACTAATAACATTAGCATCCCCACAGACACTAGCTCGTATCTTAATGATGACACTGAACTCTTTAGCCTATACAGCCTATGTCAGTACGCTAACCGCTCTTAAACATGACTATTTTCAAAAACGACTACCGCTTTAGCTCCCACCAGAAAAGAACTGCCTTTAAGCGCTTTTTGCTCTGCTCTAGGGATAATATCGCTAGGTGATGGCAGAGTGGTATCCAAAGCCAAACACCACTCTCTAGCTTTAATCTGCGGTAAGTGAATAGTAGCTGCTTCATCTGACATATTCATGACAATATGCAAATCAGGCTCTTCATGTTCAGTACTCGCCAAGGTAAATGCTAACAACCTAGCATCAGGATCTGACCATAAGGGCTTATCAAGCTCGTGTCCATGCCAAACAATATCGGGACGACTTTTGCCATCGCTACTTCTACCGGTTAAAAAACGACGGCGCATGATAGCAGGATGACGTTTGCGTAAGGCAACCATCAACTGAACAAAACGCAAATTATCCGCATTTTTTTGGGTAAGATTCCAATCTATCCAGCTTAGTTCATTATTTTGGCAGTAGCCATTGTTATTGCCCTGTTGACTATGTAATAGCTCATCACCAGCTAATAACATAGGCACACCTTGACTAAGCAACAAAATAGCAAAGACATTCTTAGCCTGCTTTCTTCGTAGCGCTACAATTTCAGCGTCATCGCTATCACCCTCGACACCACTGTTGTAACTTAAATTATTACTACAGCCATCTCGGTTATCCTCACCATTCGCTTCATTATGTTTTTGGTTATAACTAAACAAATCATACAAAGTAAAGCCATCATGACAAGTCACAAAATTAACACTGTTAATAGGCAAGCGTCCTTGATACTCATACAGATCGCTACTACCACTAATCCGTGTCGCTAGCTCAGAAAGCAGACCTTTATCGCCGCGCACAAATTGTCTAACGATATCTCGATAACGACCATTCCATTCTGCCCAGCGATAGCCAGGAAAACTACCCACTTGGTAAAGACCTGCCGCATCCCATGCTTCGGCAATTAACTTGGTTTTAATGAGTTGCTCTGATAATTCTATGCCCCAAAGTACCGGTGGATCTTGCAAGACCTCGCCATTTTCGCCTCTAGCCATGGCACTGGCCAAATCAAAACGAAAGCCATCGATATGCATTTCCCTAACCCAATACTCAAGGCAGCTAATAATAAATCTAGCAACCAAGGGGTGATTCGCATTAACGGTATTACCGCAACCGGTATAGTCTCGTAATATGCTCTTATCATCGGGATCCAGATGGTAAAAAGACTTACCTCCTATACCCCTAAAATTAATGACAGGGCCATCTGCTCCAGCTTCTGAGGTATGATTAAAGACCACATCCATGATCACGCCGATACCGGCCTTATGAAAGGCTTTAACTAAGTCACGAAATTCTTGAACATGAGTGCCCTGGTCAGGGGTGACACAATAACCAGGATGGGGACTAAAGAAACTATGCGTGCTATAACCCCAATAATTTCTAAGACCTAGATCAAAGGTATTACTAGGCACATCCTGCTCGTCGAAAGCCATCACAGGTAATAACTCAACATGAGTAATCCCTAGTTGTTGTAGATAAGGTATTTTTTCAATCAAACCCGAAAAAGTGCCAGGGTGAGTAACTTTTGAAGAAGGATGGCGAGTAAAACCACCTACATGCAATTCATAAAGGATGGTTTTTTCGCTACGGACAGCTAGCGGCACATCGCCTTCCCAGTTATAGCTATCATCAACCACCATACTGCGCATAGCAGTGCGACTATTATCCCCTGGCTTACAGGCTACTTTGCGATTCCAGCGCTTTTGGCTAACTGCGCAGGCCCAAGGGTCTAATAAATGTTTTTCTTTTTCAAAACGAAAGCCGGAATCACGGGTATGACCAGGGCCATCCATACGCCAAACGTACCAGACACCTGCAGGCAAATGACTGACATAAACATGCCAAGAAAAAAAAGTACGATTAACTTCTTCTTGCAGAGTAATGATTTGAAATGGCTCATCACTATCAGCGCTTTCAAACAACAAAAGCTCCACCTGCTCAGCATGGCGGCTGAAAATAGAGAAATTAACGCCTTTAGAATTGAACTTAGACCCTGACGGATAGGGCTTGCCATGCATGACTTTATAGGGTTGATGCATATTATTTTCTCTCTTGTTATATCACTTAAGACTATCCAAGCATTTGACCAGGAATTAAGGATGGTCTTACTCTGTAGTGAGAGCAGGCGTTTTTAGAGGCGCGAACCTATTTTAAAATAACGATAATCAGCATCATGCACTAATACTAGCGGCTATTATAGCCTAAAAGTAGCCTAATAAGCGCTTGTTTTTACTCACTTCACAGTGATATGGGCGCTGTAACGAGATTAGCGCCCCCTAATACAAAGCATCTTAAGACTACAATACTTAGATGAACATTCGGTATAACTAAGTCGCTATGACTTACTATGCAAATAAGCGGCAGATTGCATTTCCATCAATCTCGAACTAGTGCGTCTAAACTCAAAAGCGCCATCGCCTTCAATATAAATATCTTGAGGAGATACTTCAGCCGTGCAAAACAAGGTTACTTTATGCTCATAAAGCGTATCAATTAAGGCCATAAAACGCTTAGCTTCATTACGCTTTTCTGCGCTTAACTTTGGAATACCTTCCAAAATAACGACGTTAAATTGCAAGGCCATCTGCAAATAATCAACGACACCTAAAGCGTGTACACAGAGCTGATCAAAACTAGTCAAAGCGACATCATCATGCATCGCTGTTAATAGCACCTTTCTGCCTAAGACTTCTAAAACACCTGCTTGCAAGGGCGCAAAATTTGTACAGCGCTGGTAGTGCTGTAGCACAAAGTGATCTGCCGCTTTATTCAATGGGTAGTGGTAACTAGGCTCTAAATCCTGTAAAAATGTTAGTCGATAATCATTTTTAGAATCTAACTTTACTATCGTCGCCACACGTAACAACAACTGAGTAAAAATAACAAATTGTGCGCGTTGTAAACCTCCCTGATATAAATCATCAGGATGCCGATTAGAGGTGATGACCACAATAAGACCAGAATTGAATAAATGACTAAACAATCTTTCCATAATCATAGCATCGGCTATGTCAGTGACATGAAACTCATCTATACACAGCAGTAGCTGCGATAACCTTATTTTCTTGGCCAAAGCCAGCATAACATTGCCGGCATGTGCTTGCTGATGCCACTCGTGTATAAAGGCATGAACCTCAAGCATGAACACATTAAAATGCACACGTCGTTTTTGTTGAAAGGGACAGGCCTCATAAAACAAAGCCATCAACATCGACTTACCACTACCCACTTCACCAAATAAATACAAGCTGCGACAAGGCTCTGGCAAAGGAAATAAGTACTGTGTGATGGCCCCGCGTTGCTGGTAATTAATCACGGCGACCAAGTTATCTAGCAAATGCTGTAATGGCTGCAAAACCGTGATTTGTGCTTCATCATGCTGTAGCTGCTGCTCTATAACCTGCTGTTGATAATACCGTCTAAGCACAGTTGAGTCCTCAGTAAAAGGGCTTTTAGCTGTCCATTGAAAAAATGTTTTAATCATATCGCTTACAGTCAACTTACAAACAACTCATGATAAAGATACCAGATTGAGCGTATAAAAACAGCGAAAAAACACCTATCTCGCTACGTTTTTGCATAACAAATAATAACAACTAGGTGTGTTTGTGGTATATCAAGCTTTTTTACTAGATAATAACGCTATCATCCACTTAACCCAGAGATCATCATGAGTAACGTCTTTAGTTTTACCGGCACTATCGGCAGAGATGCTGAAGTAAGATACGCCCCCTCCGGCATGGCCATATTAAATATTACCGTCGCCAACAATATCGGCTTTGGTGAAAAACAACAAACCTTATGGATACGTGTGGCTTTGTTTGGTAAACGCGCCGAAGGTTCTTTAAAAGATTATTTAAAAAAAGGCCAACAAGTCTTTGTCTCCGGTGAACTGAGCCAAAATGAGTATCGTGCTAATGATGGCACTACCAAAACCAGCTTAGAACTCAATGCCAACATTATTGATTTAGTCGGCAAACGTAACGAAGGCGGAGCTTCACAACAAAGCTATCAAGACAGCAATCTGCGTGAACCTGCACCCGCAAGAGCAGCAGCGCCTCATGATAACTTTGATGAACCTTATGATGATGACATTCCTTTCTAGGAATCACTATAACTGATTAATATTTTAATCTACGCTATTCAACGCCTAATCACTCAAGATTAGGCGTATTCTATATGCTTTTTTAAGATAAAAAAGACCGCATTAAAGAGATAACACCTAAACTTTGATGAAGCTAATCTGACTTAAAATCTAAGCAATTACCTCTAACTATATGATGCCATTCGCTTTATAGGGTTATCCCCAAATCCTGTGGATAACTCTGTGGATTAAACCTTTATAGATACGCTAACTCTCTAATTTTTAGTAGCGTTTCTTAGATTGTACAAATTTTATACAATCGCTTTCAACAAGACAAATCAATGACTTACGATTAATTCCTCCAAGATATTCAATAAATCAGGGCTAACTACCTGTTTTATAAATGCTGCTATTAATATGTGCGTAACTTATTAAAATTCTTTGCTGGCTTTTACATTGTCAAGGGAATTTTTAACAATTGTTAAGCACCATAAACCATTATCTAGACCAACCTATAAATTGTAATTTGTAACTGTAGCAAATGAAATTTGCCTTACAAGGATGTCATTAGTAAGTATAGTTTGCTTCTTATGACCTTAATAACGCTAATATTAGTTACGATACTTAAGCTTAAGATTGCTAACTAAAGCCAACAAACCTATCATAAATAGCGTAAAAATAGAGGGTTCAGGTATAGAGCTTTGATTTAGCGACTTAGGACCAGTAGGAGCTGATGCGCCAGTCACAATAACACCATCAGCATAAACATATTGGGGCGCTATAGTTTCACCCGGAAGGCACCATCCACCGGTAGCTGAAAAACAGAAATAGTTCCAACCACTAGAAATACCATGGGTGATATTGCCCTGAATTAAAAACTCAGCGTTGACGATGCTGTAATCAAACGAAAGACTACTAGCAGTCGCCGAAAGAGCATTTCCCGCATCGTGAACCAGCACGGAATTAATAGTGGTGAGATGAAAGTTGTTTGCTGCATTAAGATTGTCAATCAAATTAAGATCCCAACTCAAAATATTGCTTGCCGACAAAACTCCCAATATGCCGTCTGTAGTAATGGTTCCAAATACCGTGTCGGACTGTAATGGATTGCCTGTAGGGTAGATATTAGTTGAAGTAGTATTTATGGTATAAACATTATTTGCATGCGCAGGTAAAACCCACAGTAGGGACAAACACGCAGCAATCAAAATTCTGGCACCAGAAAGATTTTTCATTGCATTCTCCTAATTAAAGTTTTGAAGTAAATCACCCCCAAAAAAACAAATATATGCTTACAATGTTTATAAGGGACTGATTTATTCAATCCAGCAAATTACAGACCACAAATCGTAATTATTTGAAATTAGAGATATTTATTTTAAAAGATAAGTAGCCAGTCAGCTAAATTGTAAAGTTTTACGACACTTTCGAAAAGAGCCGAACAGCACAACTTGCTATGAGTAAACAAACAATATCTTATATATCATATGCATATAATGATATAGCTTCTAAAGAAAGTAAAAGCGAAAACAATAAGCCCTTAATAAGGTGCTGTAAATTACACCGACACCTTACATTAATTCTATAAGTGGCGACGCAAGAGTATGATCTATAAAGTCATTAAAATTCATAAAGATAACGCTATAGTATATGGTGTCGTGTTATTAAGCTATCCCGTAAAAAGACGACACAGGTGTGTAAAAAATTTCGACAGTTTCTTACGCCTAAGTAAGTTAGTTTAAGAGTATTCTGCAGCCTCTTTAATAATACCGTGTTAAGCCGCCCCATATAGGCCTTCATAATGAGCTCTTTTGGGCTAAAATCGGCTTAATATTCACCTGCCATTTGATACATTTTTCTTAAAAAAGTCATCCCCAAATCCTGTGGATAACTCTGTGGATTAAACCTTTATAGACACCCTAACTCTCTAATTTTTAGTAGCGTTTATTAGATTGTACAAATTTTATACAATTGCCTTCTACAACACAAATCAATGACTTATGGATAACTCTGCTATGGTTTTTAAAAAATCATGACTAACCATCTGTTTTATAGATGCGACTATTACTATGTGTGTAACTCATTAAAAATCTTCACCTACTTTTTCATTGTCAAGGGAAACTTAATCATTAGTTAAGCAACATTAAAACAGCAGTCACTAGACGCTAAAGCGCTATAGAGAGCATCTTCTTTGCTATAGAGCTCATGTTATCTATAACAAAGACGACTATCTTTACCGCAAAGAAAATCGTCTATGCTATAGAGATACGTTGCCATGCTTTAAAGCCGGTCTTCTTTATAACAAAGACAAGCTTCTTTAGAGCATAGTAGGTCTTCTTTGCGATAGGGAGCACTATCTATACTCCAAAGAAGATATTATCAGCCATAAAGAAGCTTGTCTTTGTTATAAAGAAGACTTAATCTACTCGAAAACACTAGGCTTAAATCTAAATTCAATCCTCTAGGATTACATCTAAACACTGCCCCTGAATTTAGGAAAGCTCATCATGGATGGCTTTAAAAGCCGCATATATTAGCGCCAGCGTCTAATCGCTCTATTCGTATCACTTAAAAGCACTTACAGCCTTTTTCCCTGAAGGTAAGCAATGGCTTATGCCCTACCATTAGTGCTTAATATTTAAATGGCAACATAGTATAGACGCTACTAATAATTGCAGTTATTATAGATACCGCAGCTCATTACTTATAGCCTAGCTCATTAGATAGAGACTCGATAAAACGCTGTTACAGCACGCTATAACTGACCTACGCTCATATACACTACGCAGCAATAAACCTTTTGTTAGTAATAACCTATATTAATCCTTGGGTCGAAAACAACTAACTATACTTAGTATAGACTCTAGTTTTAGACGACTTTAAAATTTCTTAACGCTCGAATGATGAGCAAGGTAGATCCTCTTGAAAACTCAAAAAGCCATTATCAGTTTTGCTAAAACTAAAGACCACGAACTAACCGATACAGCTCAAGCCATTGCTAATAAAATGACTAACAACCTCAACTTTAGTAGCCCGACTATCTCCTTAATCGACCTACAAGCGGCCATAGCTGCTTATTCTAGCGCCTTGGTCCAAGCTGCAGACGGCAGCAAAGCTGATACTGCCACTAAAAATGCCTGTCGCTTAACGTTAGAAAATGACCTTTCTACGCTAGGGACTTATGTTAATCTAATCGCTGAAGGTGATGTGGTTAAGCTACAAAGCTCTGGCTTTCCTCTGTCAAAACTGCCTGAGCCCATAGGTATTTTAGAGGCTCCGATACTCACCGTGCATTACGGTGATAATCCCGGAGAAATGGGTATAGAAATATCACCCATACCCAAAGCCTCTGGCTATATCGTTTTATATGCGCCTATACCGGCACCTGCAGATAATAATGACTGGAATAGCAAAGTTTTATCGTCTGCCAAAGGTATCTTGACGCATCTAAAAAGCGAGACCAAATATGTACTTAAGGCCGCGGCTATCAGTACTGAAGCCAATAAAATGGATATTTATAATTTTTCTACGCCCGTTGAAAAAATAGTACCGTAAAATGACTTAAGCTAGGAATCATAATACGCTATCGCTAAGTGTAGGTGCCTGCCTTAAGTCGGTATCAAACATGAGACTAGGCCAGACACCTCACTTTGCTACTATGATGATATGACTTTTGGAATTTAACATGAATAGTCAACCTACTGGCCTTAGTCTAATTAAGGCCTTATCTAAGGCCAAAGCGTATCAACATGAAGTCAGCTCGATCAGCATCATTGAAACCCATATTTCCTGGATATTGTTGACTGGATCGTATGCCTATAAAATTAAAAAACCGCTAAAACTTGGTTTTCTGGATTTTTCTACGCTAGAACAACGACGTTATTTCTGCCTGGAAGAACTCAGACTCAATAAGCGCTTGGCTGCTGACCTGTATTTGGCTGTTGTACCTATTACCGGCACCCTAGATGATGCAAAGATCGAGGGCACAGGAGAAGTCCTAGACTATGCCGTTAAAATGCGCCAGTTTCCAACAGGACTCACCCTAAGCGACCTAGCGGCCAACCAACAATTAAGTCCTATTGAGATCGATCAACTTAGCGACATCATGGCGACATTTCATCAAAACATCGCCATAGCGAATCTGGCCACACCCTATGGCCTTAGCGATGACATTAACTATTGGTTTAAGGAAAATTTTGCACCCATCAAAACCTTATTAAGCGATATTAAACAGCAACAACAGCTTCAGGCAGTTGAAAGCTGGGGAGATGAGGAATGGCGCAATAAAGCGGCAGTGATGATGCAACGCAAACAAAATGGTTTTGTACGTGAGTGCCACGGGGATTTGCATTTAAGCAATATGACGCTGATTAATGGCAACGTCACCTTATTTGATTGCTTGGAATTTAATCCCTTACTGCGCTGGATCGATGTGATCAGTGAAGTGGCTTTTGTCGTTATAGACTTACTGCAGATGCATGAAAAGGCAATGGCTTTTCGCTTACTCAATCGCTATCTACATCGTACCGGTGATTATCAGGGTGTCGTTTTATTGCGCTATTATCTAGTTTATCGCGCCCTAGTCTCTGCCAAAGTAGCCTTATTACGTCAGGCTCAACAACAGACGGACAACAAGCCTTTATCGCTATGCTTAAAATACCAAGAATTTATCGCGCTAGCTGAACGTTACACCCAGATCGCACCCGTAAAACTCATTATTAGCCATGGTTATTCAGGCTCAGGAAAGTCAACGCTGATGGCAGAACTGGCAGAAAGCCTAGGTGCAATTCATCTACGTAGCGATATAGAGCGTAAACGCTTATTTGGCTACTCGGCAATACAAGGCTCTGCCAGTGTTTTAAATAATGGGCTTTATACCGCAGAAGCTAGCCAAAAAACCTATGACTACCTAGCAGAGTGTGCGAAAGATATTTTAAAGGCTGGTTTTTCTGTGATAGTGGATGCGACGTTTCTTGAACATAAGCTGCGCCAAAGCTTTAAAGAACTGGCCGCTGAGTGCAACTGCGATTTTATTATCATTGATGTGCAAGCCTCTTATGAAACACTCTGTCAGCGTATAAAGCTGCGGCAAGCTGATGCCTCAGAAGCCACGATTGAAGTCTTAGATTATCAACGACAATACGCACACGCACTAACGACCGATGAACAGCTAGATGTCATTAGCGTTAATAGCGAAGTCGATAAGGTTTTGGAGACTTTATGGGCCAATGACCATCGCCAACTATTAACTAAGTACTAAACTTTGTCATCAAGCTTGACCACAAAACGCCACCAAAACCAATGTTGCACATGTAAATAACGTCGTATCGGCGTTTTGACCAAAATCAACAACAAGCCTATCGAATATAAACACCAAACGGCTGCCCATTCATTGGGGTTACTCGTCGTTAACCAAGCCAGTAAGGGCCCAGTCAAGATATGGTAAATCGTCATTCGCCATGAGCCATAGAGTACAGGCATGACAAAAGCGGCCACTATATACATGTTAAACAACATTAAATTGGCCGTCGCGGGGATTTCCCAAGCGATATGCCAATCTCCAGATAAGGAGCAGATTTTTCGCCCACAAAACGGTACGGTAAAGGATTTAGCGTAATCGCTAAACAACATTAAGCGCGTTTTAACTTCGTAACAGAAAGGTGCCCACTCAAAAGGATATAGCCGTAACAGCAAGCATACCGTAGCGATTAAACAGACAAAATACACGGGAGCGGCAATCTTATTCCTGACTTTTTCGGGAATAAAATATAAGGATACGGCATTCACAAAAAACGGTTGAAAAGCGATATGAATATAACCTAAGAGTGTCGCTATTTGATTACCGGGATTGGCACAATCATCAATCACCGTATAGGTATAAGCCTGCAACAGCTCCATTAAAGAGAAGAAACCTAAGGCATAACATAAGGCTGGGGGTTCTTTTTTATAGAAAAAATAAGCGGTACTGGATAAGCCAATGGTTGCTAATACTG
>QVQF01000155.1 GCA_003584895.1 Methylococcales bacterium | reverse complement strand
GCGGTAAAAGTACCTAATTCCACAATACGACAAAACACTCGCATATTATTTAATTTATCCATACTCACGATTATAAACTTAAAGTTTATATTTTATAAATATTTAGCTCTATTACCCGCTTATTCTTAGTAATGTATACTTTTACCCGGAGATAGCTATATGCCGTTTTAATTTGTCAGTTTATGACTGATTAAAACGGTTTTTTTACGACCTAATAAAAAACAATAAGAGGTACTTATGAGTAAAATTCTTAATGAAGTTTTATCTGCTAACAAAGATTACGTTAATAACTTTGGGGACAAAGGTGAGTTAGCGCTGCCACCCGCTAGACAATTTGCCATCTTAACCTGTATGGATGCACGTTTAGATCCTGCAAAATATGCGGGTCTTTCTGAAGGTGATGCCCATGTTATTCGTAATGCAGGTGGTAGGGCGAGTGACGATGCAATACGCTCATTGGTTATCTCCTATAAATTACTAGGAACTCGTGAATGGTTTGTTATTCATCATACTAATTGTGGTATGGAGCTTTTTAATGATGAGATCATGCGCGGCCTGTTAGCAACGAGTTTAAAAACAGCTACAATTGACGAAAATGGCTGGCACGATTGCTGTGAAGGTCACGGTTCTGCTGAGGCACGTTATATTGATTGGCTAACAATCACAGATCAAGAAAGCAGTGTCTTAGAAGATGTTATTCGTATTAAAAATCATCCTTTGGTACCTTCCGATATCCCTGTTTATGGTTACATCTACGAATGCACTTCGGGCCGATTGATTGAAGTTCCTGCCGCAACAGTAGCAGGTAAAGCAAGCTAAACAGATTTCATCTGCTTACTTTATATATGAGCGTTGAAATCGTAAGAGCCAACTAAGTCTAAAACAGGATGGCCAAATAAAATCATCCTGTTTTAGTACTAAAGATCATTTTCTTTTGAAGAATAAAAAGATAACAGATAAACCAGCAACTATAGCTGGTATAACAAAAAAACTAACTTGAGATTCCTCACTGTTTTGCGTTCCTTTACGCAAAAATGGGTCTTTGGCTTCGCTGTAAGCACTTTCATTTTTCACTGCAAATGATTGCAGCCCATTAAGTTGATTAGCAAAGCTAATGCCGTTCGTAAAACTTAGCATTCTAGAAGTAGCTGAAAATCCTGTAACCGGTACGCTTCCCAATAAAAGAATGACGGGTAAGATTAAAATTATTTTTTTGACCATATTTCCTCTGAACTAAAGAATCCATCATAACGGGCTCTATCAATATTAATTTAAGTGTTATATCTAAAGACGACATCAATAGCACTTAATTTACTAAGACACAAGCAAGGAAACTTGGATGAGCGCAGTTACACATGGCGTATAGATCAACTGAAAGAAACGTATAAATCACTGCACAAATAAAGCAACGTAATAATCAATCGTAACCTAAGAGGCAAACAGATGTTTAAAACACTCACGACCAAACCAGTAAAAGCTTTACTGTTAACACTGGCTACGCTAGTGATTAGTATTCCGATTGTTTCGGCTCAGGATAAACCTACCCTAAACAGAACTATTCTGTTAGAAAATAAGCTTGAGCTTCCCAGCAATAATATTAATGCCAAAATAATACGAGTTACATTCCCAATCGCCTTTAAAACGCCCTGGCATACTCATGAAGGACCAGGACCTCGTTATGTGGTCAAAGGTAAGCTTAAAGTTAATGAAGGTGGCAATACTAATACTTACTCTATAGGTGATGTGTTTTGGGAATCAGGGGATTTAATGTCAGTAGAAAATATTGGCGAAGATTTGGCTGAATTAATTATTTTTGAGTTAGCGCCTACGCATTAAAAAAGTTAAATATCTAGCGACTTAACGGTCGGCTATTTTTAATATAGAACCAGATATTAAAATCACCATAATTCATTAAATTGTTTCACTGTTGTTTCAATGCAATACAAAAATGTATCAAGAGGAAATAATTGAAACATCTAATATAGAATTAATAGTGTCACTTTGCGAAAATTCATAGCAAAGCCCAGTATCTATAGCTAGTTGAACACATTGGCATAGTATTCGCATATGTATCTTGTGATAGTCGATAAATCTGAGCTATTAACATAACAAATAAAATTTTGGAGGATAAAAATGAAATTAAGATTATTACTGGTAGGCGCATTACTAATATTTAATGTAGGTTGCGCAACAACAGAGATAAAAGGGCTAACAGAAGTCGAACATAACCATGCGGCAGCTGCTATATCAGGCGAGCCTAAGTACAATACAACTATGAATCCTAGGCAGATAGAGCACCCTAGCACCTTAGGATTCAATGATTTACATATACAAGCCATCAGACATCTTAAGCCTGATGTATTTAGTGCTGATGACCCAAAATTACATGCCATTGTTCACCATCACTGCAAAGCTTACGATGACGGAACGCTAGTTTGCCTAATGTTTCCAGGCGGAATGAAAGATCAAGACAAACCTATTGGTTTTGAATACATTATTACTACCGCGCAATTTAATACATTGCCTGAGCAAGAAAAACATTACTGGCATTATCACAAAACAGAAGTGGGTAGAGCCTGTGCAACCTTTCCAGATTTAACGAAGGAAGAAACTGCAAAAATCTTACCTGTTGTCCATGAAACTTACGGTAAAGTTGTTTATTTTCAGAAGCCTGAAGATAAATTCCCTTTAGGCGAACCTTATGTACTGATTGTTCAGGATATGCCTGAGGTTAAAAAATAAAATCCATCCTCTCGTTGTGAATGTAAAGTTCACAGCCTAAGTCAGCGGAATCAGTATTTTCAGGCTCCGCTGGCTCTTTTTCAAACTAAAATCTAGTTCCGTGATGTTATTTTACATAATTCAGTCTATTTCATCATATCCGTTTAAAACCTATAAGCGTGTACATGCAAGTGCTACATTATTTACTTTATTAACGATAATAAGTTGTTGTGCAGAAGCTGAGTGGTCATCTAAAGTTAGCAATAGTTCTTATTACACGGACGATGTTGCACTATTTTCGGTAACACGAAGACTATCCCTTAAAGACGACCCTACACAACCGGTTGTAGATCGACCGAATCAAGGTGGAGATTTCATTAATGAACCTAGTGCAGAATTGGAATGGTCACGGGAAAATTTTTTAGGTAAATCAAAAATGTCACTCAATGCAGGAGGCTATATCTTTGTTGATCGAACGCCATTTTCCCATGGTTTATACGAGCTACAATTGTCACAAGCATTTCTAACAGATACAAAAATAAGCCTGCATTACAATGTAATTCCTGATCTTTTTTTAGGGAAAAACACCTTTAAACAAGCAAGCGGTAACGATTCTGAAGAGGATGAAAAGTTAACCAGTCATTATTGGTCTTTATTCTTGGATCAGCCATTAACAAATAATCTAACCATCCGTTTATTAGGTCGATATGGGCTGCGAAACTATAACGCGCCATTCCAAAATCGGAATACACAATTTTGGACACTAGGGCCTCATATTGAATGGCTAATTAAGCCAGGCATCGAGCTATTAGTCGGTTATCACTATGAGCCAGGCACAGCAAGTTATCAGAAAACGGTTAATGTGAATGACGACATTTCTTATGTTAATCAATATGCTTCAGCAGAACTCAAGATACATATCTTAGAACGACTAAGTAGCGTGTTTATAGTCGATTTTGAAAATAACAAATTTGACACCCATAATATTAATGATCTGCATTATGGTAGTTCCGAAAATGTATTTCAGGGTGAGATTGAGCTTTTATATGAGCTAGAAAGAAACACAGCTATTAAATTAGGCTGGCAACACGGCAGTAGAAAGTTAACATCAGATAATCAAACCATTAAGAATAATAATGTTTGGTTAGGGTTTGAATATAAGTTTCCCACGCTATAAGGAATCATGATGAAACGGTCTTTAATACTATTAGTTGGACTTGTGTTTTCTACGAGTACTTTTGCAGATCAAAATCTAGGGCTACCCCCATTAACGATTCCAAATGATAATCCACAAAGCATAGAGAAAATATCACTCGGGAAAATATTGTTTAATGATAATCGTTTTAGTAAAGATGGTACGGTAAGTTGTGCCAGTTGTCATGTTGTAGCAAAAAGCTATACTGATGGATTAGCTGTAGCAAAAGGTATCAATGGACAGCGAGGAACACGAAATTCACCGACCTTAGTGAATGCGGCTTTTTTTAATACACTCTTTTTAGACGGTAGAGCAAACAGCCTTGAAGAACAAGCATTAGGCCCCCTTGTCAATCCAATTGAACATGGATTAGAAAGCCATCAACTTATTGTCGATGTCATTGTCAATGACACACATTACATACAGCAATTTGAAAAAGTATTTGATATTAAAAAAGATGAAATAACGATTCAACACGTAAGCAAAGCGATTGCGAGTTTTGAGCGCACATTAATTTCAGGTGACTCTCCTTTTGATCGGTATCTCTTTGGCCGAGATCACTCAGCATTATCGAGTAGCGCAGAACGAGGTCTAGACGTTTTTAAACGTAACGGTAATTGCGTGACTTGTCATGAAATATCATGGAATAACGCTTTATTTAGCGACAACCGTTTTTATAATATTGGCGTAGGTTTTAAAAACTTAACCTCAATTTTAGATCAATTTATTGATGATATTAATCTAGGTAAAACTCCAGAGGAAATCCCTATAACTGCTGGTCAACGTTCTGAATTAGGGCGATTCAATGTGACTAAGGATGTTAAGGATATAGGGAAGTTTAAAACTCCAACTCTTCGAAATATAGCTCTAACTGCACCCTATATGCATGATGGTAGCTTTAAAACATTAGAAGAAGTTATTGAATATTATGATAAAGGCGGTGATAAAAATCACTTTATTGACAGTAAAATATTTCCATTACATCTTACTCAACAAGAAAAAACAGATTTGTTGGAGTTTATGAAGTCATTAACCAGTTCGAATATCCCCTAAAAATAAACCCATAAAGTAACGAAGATTTTTTACCATCTCTACGTTACTAAATTGAACGATTGCGCTCATGCCGTTTTTTATTTAATCTCGCACATTTGATTAGGTAAGAAACGGTTTCTTTTATTGAATTAACTCATGCTATAACTTCTATGAATACAGATTATTGGCTTGAAAGCTGGAAGCAAAACAAAATTGGATTTCATCAACATGAAATCAATGGTCACCTTAGCTCTTTTTGGAAACAATTAAATGCTGAGGATCAATCTCAAGTATTCGTACCGCTGTGCGGTAAGAGTCTCGACCTTTTATGGTTACATCAGCAAGGCCATCATGTCATTGGCGCAGAAATTAGCGCTATAGCGATACGCGATTTTTTTGTCGAAAATAAGCTAATCTTTAATAGTCGACAACAAAATGACTTACAAGTTTGGGAGTCAGAACATTTAACTATTTTGCAAGATGATTTTTTCAAGCTAACAGCACATCAGCTATTAGACGTAGTCGGTGTTTTTGATCGGGCAGCATTGGTTGCTTTACCTATTAAGCTTCGTCAGAAGTATGCCCAACATTTAATAAATATTTTGTCTGAGAAAGCAAAAATATTACTCATTGCATTTGAATATGATCAATCACAAATGGAAGGCCCACCCTTTGCGGTCCATGAAGCTGAAATTCATGAGCTCTATGGCAATAGTTATGAAATCAAACTATTGTTGAATCAAGAGGCACTAGATAATTACCCCTCATTTAGAGGTCGAGGATTAAGTCGTTTGACAGAGAAAGTGTATTTGTTGACTCCTATTGTTAAAAAAACTGGTTATATGTGAATCGTAGTGGTAAGTCGTAATTCGTAATTCCTGCATGGACTGCCGGAAACCAGTTGCCATGGATGGCAATAAGTCGCATCACTATAAGTTTCATGATAAGCGCTCTATCATTTGATATGTACATCCATGTACTCTGGATCCCGGCAATCCCTGCCGGGATGACGAGTGGGGATTTTTCAGGTACTTATAAGATTTATATGTGTCCGTCTTATTTTTATTGACCCACTCTAATTCACATAGAGCCAAAAAACTTAGCGTCTAAAATAGTTCAATGTAGTTTAAGCGCCATTCAAGAATAAATATGAAACATAATTTAATGCCAACCACCGTATTGGGTAGTCGGATCACCTTTCCAACCCGATGAGGTTTTATTGGCATCAGGTACATGAACTGTTTCTTCTGCAGCACGCACCATGTTAGCTTTGCTATAGCCACCCATAGCTTTAGCTGCTTTAACAATTGCGGTGGTTGTCGGATTAATCTGATATTTAGTGATTTTGTCATCTATGACGGCAACGCTTAATTGCTCAGCATCTGCCTCAGATGTTACCGTTAATAATAGTGGTAATTCAGTGTGAGCTGGAATGTCTACACGAAAATGACCATTATCTAATTCAGCATTAGTAATAGATCGGCCACTATCATCGGTTACTTTAATTTTACCCGTTTTAATATTAGCTTTATTATTACTGACCGTACCTTCTAGCGCTGTCGGTTGCGTATATTTTTTAACCTCATGAGGGAAAGCTTTAACTTGTTTTTGCTTATCATCACAGCCAGCCAGAGTAACGCTGGCCAAGATCACTATTAATAATGATTTAATCAATTGACGCTTCATGTTTATCTCCATTAATCGATTGTTATTGTAGTTATATAGGATAGATAGGCAACGATTCTGTCATGTATTTATTAGTGACTTAGGCTTCTATTTTATATTTTTTTCGTTTACGCCAAAAGGTTGCTCGGCTCATTCCTGCATACTGTGCGGCTGCTTCTAAATGACCGCCAGAAATCTCCAAGGCTTCTCGGATAAGTTCTGCTTCATTCTTTTGTTTAGGACGGTTCGCCGGCAATAAAGATTCTGGCGTTGATGACAGTAAGGTCTCACGAAATTCCGGTGGCAAGTCATTTACACATAGCTCATTACCACGACCTACAGCATAGGCATATTCGATGACATTGTTCAATTCACGGACATTGCCCGGCCATTGATAATCCAATAAACAGCGCATAGCATCTGGGGCGATGCTGTCTATGTGACGGCGACTGTGTAGATTGTGGTTGTTGATACGGTGCCAAAGTAGTAAGTTGACATCTAAGCGTCTATCCCTGAGTGGCGGCAGAAACACCGGTACCACGCGTAAGCGATACATTAAATCTTCTCTAAAGCGACCCGCTTTAACTTCTTCACGTAAGGAACGGTGGGTGGCGGCGATAATGCGCACATCGACCTTAACCGCCTCATGGCCACCAACAGGTATAAAGCTTTGTTCTTGTAGGACTCGCAGTAACTTAGATTGTAATTCTAGCGGCAGTTCGGCTACTTCATCAAGGAATAGAGTGCCGCCGTTAGCGCGTTGAAATAAGCCTGCATGATTGTTTATAGCGCCAGTAAAGGCCCCTTTAACATGACCAAATAATTCGCTTTCCAATAAGTTTGGGCTAAGCGCTGCGCAGTTGATAGCTAGAAAGTGCTGGTCGTGGCGCAGACTTTCTAAATGTAAGGCATGTGCCACTAATTCCTTACCGGTACCTGATTCGCCTCTAATTAATACAGTCGCTTCGGTTTCAGAGACGTTGCGTATGAGTTTGATAGATTCCTGCATGATAGGATCTTGCGTTAAAATGCCATGAAAGCTAGTGATTTCATCATATTTGCCGATGATGGGGCTAAGTGTATTTTGTGGTTGTAGAAATTCTAGTGCGCCTGCAAACTGGCCTTTAGCATCGACAAAGGTGCGTAGAGATCGGTAACAGTTTATAAGTCCACCATCTTTTTTGTGTATATTGACTGGGTGCGCTTTAATAATAGCCTGATTGGATAAATGGCACGGATTTGATTCGTCAGCGCTGTTAAATATTTCAATACAGGGTTTATCAAGCACCTCTGATGCTGACCAACCAAATAACTTCTCCGCGCCTTTACTCCAAAATATGATGTTGCCGTTAACATCGACGGCTAGAACCGCTCCGTTACCTATTAAATCAGTGAGTGTGTCGATAACTTGATCAGGGCCGAGTAGAGTTAACCAGTGCTTGAAATAGTCTGAGGATTGGTTCATGAGGAGATGATCGGTATGTTTCATTGTGTTGCATAGCGTATCACAGCGACTACATTAGATCGAATATCCTGCGCTTATTCTAGGATAAGCGCAGCTTGTCAATTTAAACTAAACAATGATTATTGTTACGGGCGCACAATAATCACTAGTACCATCAGGTGTTATAACACAGAAGCGAAAATCACAACTCGTCATAACGGGTAAATTTTTCACCACATAAGTGGCGCGTGTACTACTACCAATGTAAACCCAAACAGCCGGCACTCCAGGCTTGGCATCAGAAGACATTTCCCAATGATACGTTGCTGCCCTATCAATAGCTTTAGCCACTAATTTAACTTCACCTGGATGCTCTCCATTAAAAGCGGCTAAGGCAGGTTTAGGCGTCATTACATGTTTTTTAGAGATTTGAAAGCCACTGCTTAATAAGCTGGTTTCATCACCAGCAGCCGTGCGATCTACATAGTTTGCTAATTTTCTATAAACTTCATCGACTAGTTTTTCTGCATCATTCCTTGCCGAAATGGCGGTATGTCCACCATCTGCAGCCGCCAAAATCGCCGCTTCGAAGGCATCAACAGCGGCTTTTGCATCGACCTCAGTCACATCAGGCGTGGGATAAAGCACATTGCCAAAAAGTTTGTCATTCACATTTCGATAGAAGATTACTTTTTCTGACACAGAATAGTAAATAAAATTTAACATTACGTTGGGATTACTCATGGTATTACCTCAAAAGTGTGGGTGGTTGATAAAAACATTCTTTAAAAGTGGCGATGTAATGAGTTGTTGCTAAAAGCTAATCTGTTGTAATAACGATTAAGTCGGTTGTTCGGTCTATCGGTAGTACTGTTTGATGATTCGGGTGTTCTTTTGGGACTATCGCTTGTAATCATTCAACTACTCGTTCGGCTTTTTACACTATCAGCTCTACTCATTCGCTTACTAAGGCTACTGTCGGTCCAATACGCCGTATTGTTTTCACTATCCGGTTAGTTTTTCCTACAACTGCCTCAGTTGTAGGAAAAACACAGTGAGTTGTAGAACAAAGTGCCGGTACTTTTAAAACAGTAGAGGCTACAGTTGTACGTTAAGGCTGACTAGAACGAAAAGCTGGCCACAGTGTCGATACTAGCTCCATATAGTTAAATATGAAGCTTAGTTAGGGCATAACAATCAGGCACTAATAGTAAAGTAGGGCTAAGTATTAAATAAAATCGTAGTAACTTAAATCATTAAAGGCTGTAGATATCTAGTAATTAAGATATGTTTTTTTAAAGTATTTCATAATCGAGTTTAATAAACAAGCTATTTTTGCAACTGAACTAATGACGTAGGTTTTTCTATCGTTCTCACGTAGAGCGCTTATTGTTATATACATCACTACCGTAGTAGAATTTTCTACTTGACCCTACATATTTTTGATCCATCTACCGAGATGATGGCGTGTGTTGATACTTGAGAGACTGTTTCAAAAGCGTTGCGCAATGTGTCATAAACGTATCACTACTTCTCTTTGAAACAAGGTGGTTCTTAATAAAAAAATGAATATCATAATAAACAATAGCTTGGCTTTAAAATTAAGCTGGCATGTAATTTGCTAATTACAGAGATAGGAAGTTAAATAGTTGGGTGCTGTATTGGTGAGTTATTTTATTTTCTTACTGACGACTTGATTTAGATCAAGCGTAAATATATGAATTTAATGTAATAATGACTCAGTTAAAAAGCTGTGCTTAATTATCCTGAAACCCTATTGTTAATAGTAACTTTTCTTAAAAAGTGAATAAATTTAATAAGGCTGTTGTTATGACCACAGAACGCATCGTTAGAATTGTCGCCGGATTTTTCATCTTACTGTCATTAAGTCTGGGTGTACAAGAGAGTCCACTATTTCAAAATAGCCACTGGCTTTGGTTTACTGCCTTTGTTGGCATCAACTTGTTTCAGAGCGGTTTTAGCCAATTTTGTTTAATGGAAATTATTTTAAAGAAACTAGGCGTCAAAGAAAGTCAGTGCCGCTAACTGCGGTTATCACCTAATCTATCTTCAACGAGGTATTAACATGGCAAAGATTGTAATCATAGGCGCTGGCATCGGTGGTGTACCGATGGCGTTTGAAATGAAAGAAATGGCCCGTAAGGAAGATGAAGTTGTGGTGATCGCTGATACGCCGACCTTTCATTTTGTTCCTTCTAATCCTTGGGTGGGTGTCAACTGGCGTAAACCTGAAGATATTAAAGTTGAGCTTGCGCCTGTCTTCAAAAAGAAAAAGATCACCTTCATTCAACAACAAGCTACACGTATCCATCCTGAGAATAGTCAAGTTGAAATTGCCGATGGCACATTGGTGGATTACGATTTTTTGATTATCGCCACCGGTCCTAAGCTGGCTTTTGATGAAATACCAGGGCTTGGGCCTAATGGCTATACTCAATCAGTCTGTCATGTAGATCATGCCGGCGAATCTGGTGAGTTCTGGGATAAATTTGTCGCAGATCCCGGCCCTATTATTGTTGGCGCAGTGCAGGGGGCTTCTTGTTTTGGTCCTGCTTACGAATATATGTTCATCGCCGAAACCGATCTACGTAAACGTAAAATTCGTGATCAAGTAAAAATGACTTATGTAACCTCTGAGCCTTTTATTGGGCATTTAGGTTTAGGCGGCGTGGGTGATACCAAAGGTATGTTAGAAAGCGAATTACGCAATAAACATATT
>QVQF01000157.1 GCA_003584895.1 Methylococcales bacterium | reverse complement strand
AACGGCTAGGCTTTTTTATTATTTCAGTCTGGTATGACTTAACCCTTATTGGCTTATTGGCAAGTCTATGGTTTTTTGTAGCCGACAAGCTAAATAAATATGGTCAGCGAATTTATTATAGCTTTAGCGTAATAGTTATTTTCTTGGCAGCATTGTGGCTGTTAGTTAAATTTAAGCTGCTGTCTTATTTTAATGACACCGTTAATCTGCAAATCATTAAAAATTTAGCAGGTGGGAGCTTAAAAGAAGCGCTACTTTACGCCAGCAATGAAATTGCTTTGTTTATCGGCCTACTGAGTATTGCGGCTATAGTTGTAGTTTGTGTTTTTAAAGCTTTATCGAAAATAAAATTCATTCAACATGTTTCTA
Source organism: Methylococcales bacterium (assembly GCA_003584895.1). Classification (GTDB taxonomy): domain Bacteria; phylum Pseudomonadota; class Gammaproteobacteria; order Methylococcales; family Methylomonadaceae; genus Methylobacter_C. The sequence goes on along the minus strand of QVQF01000157.1, from coordinate 10,460 downwards.
CAAATAACGTTGCCCACAAAACCTACAGAAAACTACTGATAGCCACGCTAATAGCGACACCTCTATTCACTTGGTATATTTCTCAAGATGCTTTTTTAAGATATGGTTTAGAAAAGAAAATGTCTTTTCGATTTATTAGTACAAGCTTAGATCGATTATCTGATATTGATTTTGACGGTTTTGGTATCTTCGCTTACCCTCAAGATAAAGCTACTTTTGATGCTTTTATTTATCCCGGTGCCGTTGATATTCCTGGTAACGGTATAGATGAGGATGGTTTTTTAGGGGATGCCATTGTTCAGCCTGTAGAAAAAGATACGCTGTCTGAGATAACACCTAAAACGGGTAAACACATTGTTCTTATTGTGTTAGAAAGTGCTAGGGCCGAATTAATTGATAAAAAATTAAACGTACAGCAAGTCGCTCCGGTGATGAAAGGCATTGCACAACGTGGGGTTGCCATTCATTACGCTTATAGTCATGCAGGTTATACTGTACCTTCTATTAAAGCCATATTTAATCGAAGTTTGGTCGAGAATAATTCTAAAATTACGTTAATCCAGTTTTTACAATCTGCTGGCTATCAATTGTCGATTATCTCTGGTCAAGATGAATCATTCGGCGGTATATCGACAGATACGGGTATGAAACAACTCGGGATTTCTTATTTTGATGCAAGAACCGCAATTGATGATCGAGTGTTTTCCAGTAAAGAACCGGGTAGCTTACGTCTTAGTGAAGCGCGTATTTTTGAGCAATTTAACACCCGAATCAACCAAGTCGACTTGACTCAGTCGCAGTTTTTTTACATCAATATACAGGCAGGCCACTTTCCTTATGCTTATCCTAGTATGCCTAAGCGATTAGTGTCGGAACTTATCCCTAGGTCGGAGATTGCCGCTAAGAATAAAGATTGGCTCAGTGCCACTTATTGGAATGCTATGGCTAATGCAGATTGGACTGTGGGGAAGATCCTTGAGGCCTTAATAACTCATAAACTGCTTAATAATGTCACTTTAGTTATTTTAGGTGATCATGGTGAATCATTGTTTGATGATGGTTTTTTAGGGCATGGGCATGCGATCGATGATATACAAACTAAAATACCTCTAATCATTAACGATTCCACACTCATTGTTACGGAACCTATAGGACAGATTGATGTGGCCGAACTTACGATACGCTCGGCTTTGGGTTTAAATAAGCAATGGCTCAATAACAAGAAAACTGTTTTTCAATGGGTAGGAAGCATCACTCAACCTACATTGATTGCTCAGGTTGCTCAAAATGGTGCTAGGACACTCTTTGATTTTCGTACAGAGCAAGTGTTTTTTAGTGATTTAAAATTATGGAAATCTTATCAACTAGCCCTACAAGCTTCACCTTATAAAGAACGTTTGACGGATTTAATAAGAGCGTGGGAAGACTTAAATTGGCAACAACATAAGTCTAAGTAAGGGGCTATGACTCAGAGCAATCCAATGATGCCCCTATTAATAATGCTATAAACACAGCAAAACCAAAAAAAAATTTTGGTAACGCTTATAATAGGGACTTTTTTAAAGTGTAATGGCAATTTAATCAATGGCAGATTTTATCCCCGGTCAACGCTGGATTAGTAATACCGAGTCAGAACTTGGTTTAGGTCTTATTCTCGAAGTCAGTTTCAAACGTATCACGGTCTTATTTTTAGCCAGTGATGAGCGGCGTATTTATGCCAGCGATAACGCACCGTTAACTCGCGTTAAGTTTGCTGTTGGCGATATAATTGAATCCATAGATGAAGACAAACTCACTGTGACGAGTTTAATCGAAGCCGAGGGCTTAATTACCTATGTAGGTAAAAACAAAGCCGGAGAAGAGCTACAATTAGAGGAAATTGAACTTAATCATCATATTCAGTTTAATAAGCCCCAAGATCGTTTATTTACTGGTCAATTGGATCCTAGCTCATGGTTTTTGTTGCGATACGAAACTAGACGCCGCTTGCAACAACTCCAGCAATCACCTGTTAAAGGCTTATTAGGGGGCAGGGTATCGTTAATCCCTCATCAGCTTTATATTGCTCAAGAATCAGCCAATAGGTCCGCGCCGCGTATTATGCTAGCGGACGAAGTCGGCTTAGGTAAAACCATAGAAGCCGGTTTGATTCTTCACCATAGATTGATTAATGGCCTGACTAATCGCGTATTGATTATTGTGCCAGAAAGTCTATTACACCAATGGTTAGTTGAAATGCTCAGACGTTTTAATCTACACTTTAGTGTGTTTGATGAAGAGCGCTGCCTAGAAGAGCTAAATGATGATGGCTTGCAAGATGATGATCATTTATCTGATAACAACAATCCCTTCTTAAGCGAACAATTAGTGCTGTGTAGCCAACAGTTTTTTTCTAATTATCCTCGTAGGCAGCAACAAGCTCTACAAGCTGGTTGGGATATGGTCATAGTTGATGAAGCTCATCATTTAAAATGGAGTGAACAAAGCGCCAGTCCTGAATATCAGTTTGTTGAACAACTGGGCTTACGTACCCCTAGCTTGATTTTATTGACGGCCACGCCTGAACAACTGGGTAAGGAAAGTCATTTTGCGCGGTTAAGATTACTTGATCCTGATCGTTTCTATAGCTTTTCGGCTTTCCTTGAAGAAGAACGCTTGTTTGAGCCCGTTGCCGACGCAGCTAAAATATTACTAGCAGAACAAGCCTTAGATGAACAAGATAAGCAAAATCTAACGGGCTTACTCAAAGATGATAATGTTGATAATCTATTAAGAAATCTGAGTGACCCCTTAAAATCGACAGTGGCTAGGCAATCGTTAATTAATATCTTGCTAGACCATCATGGTACAGGGCGCATATTATTTCGAAACTCTAGGCAAACTATTCAAGGTTTTCCAGAGCGCGAACGTCAGGGCTATGCCTTGGTGGGGGCTGAAAATAATACCGACTTAAAACATGATCCACGTTTTATTTGGCTGGTTGATATATTAACCAAGCAAGTAAAAGGCGCTGAGGCTTGGTCTTTACGTGGTCAAAAAGCGCTGCTTATTTGTAAACACGCGCAAACAGCAATTGATTTAGAAGAAACTTTAAAAAATCGAGCTGGTATTGCCGCTGCGGTTTTTCATGAAGGTATGAGTATTATTGAGCGTGACCGCGCAGCCGCTTATTTTGCTGATCAAGAAAGCGCAGCTAGATTGTTGATTTGTTCTGAAATCGGTAGCGAAGGTAGAAACTTCCAATTTGTTCATCATCTGATTTTATGGGACTTACCGACTAATCCCGATTTGTTACAACAACGTATCGGCCGCTTAGATCGCATAGGTCAAAAGCATATTATTCAGATACATATACCTTATATAGTCAATACCGTGCAGCATCGGTTATATCAATGGTATGACCAAGGTCTTAATGCCTTTCGCAGCAATAACTCGGCCGCTCAAGCGGTTGCGGATCAATTGCAAGCAGAACTTAGTGCCGTCTTAGCCGATGAACAAGTTGATATGGCCGCGTTTGTCGAACAAACTTATGAATTAAGTTCAGAAATTGAGGAACAACTACAGCATGGTCGTGATCAGTTATTAGAATTAAATTCCTGCCGTAAAGACGTGGCCGAACAACTGATCACTCAACTTAATCACTATGAACATGAAGGCTTGCTATGGCCTTACATGGTCGATTTATTTGACTGTTTTGGTGTTGATACTGAATATCATTCGGCTGATTGTTTTATTGTGCGACCTAGTGATCAGCTTAGGGTTTCAAACATTCCTGGTTTATCAGAAGATGGCATGACCATTACGGCTAATAGAGAGCTGGCACTGGCACGAGAAGATCTCAAGTTTTTGACGTGGGAACATCCTATGGTCACTGGCGCTATGGAATTGGTACTATCAACTGAAACGGGTAATGCCGTAGTCAGTGTAATTCATCATCCCGAGTTAAAAGCAGGGCAGTTCTTGCTGGAATGCTTATTTATCATCGAATGCAGCGCACCAGCTGAATTACAAATTGGTCGATTTTTACCGCCCACACCTATACGCGTGCTGATTAATCAACACAAAGTCGATTTAACCCTGTCTTTCGAACACAGTAGTTTAATAGAAACCGGTAAAAACTTTGATAAAGATCAAATCGTCAGCTTTCTTAATAATCAGCGCACACTGATTACTCAGTTAATCACTGAAGCTGAGAAAAAAGCGAAAGACGAAATGCAAGAGCTGATTGAATCAGCTACTAATGCCATGCTGACTTCATTGGCGGTAGAAATTAAACGTCTGATACGCTTGAAAAAAGTGAATCCGACTATTAAAGAAGAAGAAATAGAGCTGCTTAAAGACATGACCATGCTGGCTCATGAGAATATTCAAGCCGCCCATTTAAGATTAGACGCTGTGCGTTTCGTCATTACTAGTTGAGAGTTACAATGTTATCTATCGGTAAAATCAATAAATTAACCATCGTTAAACAACAGGGTGCTAGCGTTTACCTTGATAGCGGTACCTCAGGTAAAGTGTTACTCACCGACAAACAGTTACCTGCTGACTGTCAGGTGGGAGATATACTCGAAGTTTTTGTTTACGTGGATACTGATGGTCATTTAGCCGCCACGACTCAAGTACCTCTAGCACAAGTGGATGACATTACCTGGTTGAAAGTCGTGTCACTCAATTACGTGGGCGCTTTTCTGGATTGGGGCTTACGTAAAGATTTACTCGTACCGTTTAGTGAGCAGCATCATGAAATGGAAGTGGGTCGATCTTATTTAGTTAAAGTTTTCTTAGACGATAAAAATAGAATTGCCGCCACCACAAAAATTGATCGTTTTATCAGTGAAGAGAACACTGATTTTAAAGTCGGTCAAAAAGTCTCCTTATTGATAGCAGATCAAACAGAGCTAGGTTTTAAAGCCATCGTTGATAGTAGTCATTGGGGCTTGTTGTATCAAAATGAACTCTTTCAGACATTAAAAAGAGGCCAGCGTTTAGATGGGTATATTAAAAAAATCAGAGACGATAATAAAATAGACCTGAGTTTGCATAAACCAACTTATGATGAGTTTGAATCTCTTAATGATGCTATTTTAGCTAAGTTAAAAGATAACAATGGCGTACTCGCACTCAGTGATAAAAGCCCACCAGAACTGATCTATGCGACTTTTGGTGTCAGTAAAAAAGCTTTCAAGCAAGCCATCGGTACGCTATATAAAAACAAGTTGATTAGCCTTGATAAAAGCGAGCTTAAGTTGCTTTAAGGGGCGGGAACTATGTAAAGTGTAGTGGGCTAGACTGGCCCATAGGAAAAAAGAGCGATCTAGTGAGTAATTTTTTGACCATTAATAGTCCGCTCACGGCAAGCATTTTGTGAGTGTGGCGAGACCTCTTTAATGATTGCTTAAAGAAAATCTAATGCCTACGACACCGGCATATTGATTCCCGGAACCTGTCTCGGGAATAATGACTCCTACATAATAGCTTTTATAAAAGACGTTAATCTGAGCGCCCGATAAATTGTTATGGCCGTCAAAGTAGTCGGCTTCAACGCTAAATTTTGGAGTGAATTTAGCAACAAAGCCTGTGGTATAACCGATGACATCGACAGGCAGGCTGGCCAAATAGCTATTTACAAAATAACTGCCTCCGTGCATTTCAATACCCTTAATCGGTGTGTAGGATAAAACGCCGAAATCAACATTATGCCATTGAGCAGGCGCATTAAAAACGGTGCCGTTTTGAGTGCCTAAGATGAGATTTAGTTTATCTCTTAGTCTGATGGTTTGTGTTAAGTTGATGTAGGTATCACATTCAAAGTTTTGAGCACCGCCGCCGGATAGCGGGCAGTTGTATGTGGCAACTTGAGCATCTAAACCAAAATCAAATGAATAACCTATGGTTGCATTGACGTAGTTGGTGTCTATCGGTAAAGCTTTGCCATTGGTATCATAAGCGTTGGTGGTGTGATAGTAGTTTTCTTCTATCTGTACGGTCCAAACATCGGTTTCTAATTCTGGCGTTGTATCTAGTTTGTGATTTCCTTTTCCAGAGGCGAGAGCGGGTATTAATAATAAGGGTATTAGATATTTATTAACAGCTCTCATGATTTATTCAGTGTTATTACGGTAAGTCGCGCATGGAGTAAAACAGCTTTAGCTGTTTTGTTGGCAACAGCTGAAGCTGTTGCACTCCAACATTTACTCATATCCTTGTGGATTCTTAGTTTGCCAATTCCAAGTATCATTAACCATATCATCTAAGTCTTTTTCTACTTTCCAATTAAGCTCTTCTAAGGCTAAAGCTGGATTTGCAAAACATTCTGCAAGATCGCCGGCTCTACGTGGAGACATTTGATAGGGAATGGTTTTACCAGTGACACGTTGAAAAGCATCGATGATTTCTAATACACTGTAACCTCGGCCAGCACCTAAGTTATAAGCTTTACATTCGCCCTCTGAAAAATGCTCTCCGTTTAGTGCAGCTATGGCTTTGATATGACCTTGGACTAGATCAACAACATGAATATAATCTCTGATGCCGGTACCATCTCGAGTGGGGTAATCGTCACCAAACACCGATAATTGAGTCAGTTTACCTATAGCGACCTGAGCAACATAAGGCATTAAGTTATTGGGAACGCCGTTGGGATCTTCACCGATCATGCCGCTGTCATGGGCACCTATGGGATTAAAGTAACGTAATAAGGCAATTTTCCAAGGGTTTTCTACTTTATTAAGTTTGTCGCTAGCCGATAAGTCTCGCAAGATGTCTTCGATCATAGATTTTGAGCGGCCATAAGGATTGATGGCGCCTAAAGGAAAATGCTCAGAGTATTGAGGACTAGCAGATTCACCATAAACAGTCGCAGATGAACTGAAAACCAGTTGCTTGACGTTAGCTGCACTCATGACTTCAGTGAGTACTAAGGTTCCGTAAACATTGTTGTGATAATAAAGCTGGGGTAGGGCGCAAGATTCACCAACGGCTTTTAAACCAGCGAAATGTATGACGGTATCCGGAGCTTCTTTGGCAAAGATATCGGTGAGTGCTTGTTTGTCTCGTATGTCTGCTTGATAAAAGGTCAGCGTTTTGCCGGCAAGTTGCTGGACGCGAGTTAAAGACTCTACTTTACTATTGGCTAAGTTATCAACAACCACGACTTTAAAGCCTGCTTGCAATAATTCAAGACAAGCATGACTGCCTATATAGCCCGCACCACCTGTTACTAATACCGTTTGATCTTTCATAAGCTTGCTCTTAGGACGCTATTTTAAGTTTTAATAAATGCACGCGTCGATTATCGGCGCGTATGACTTCAAAACGTAAGTTATCAATAACTAGACTTTCGCCTTTATTAGGCATGTGTTCGAGTTGATTAACCAAGAAGCCGCCGATGGTATCGTATTCGTCTGTGGCTAATTGCGTAGAAAAATAAGTATCGAATTCATCGATGGGCATTAAGGCTTTAATGACAAACTCATTGATGTTGCGCTGAAATACATAACCCTCATCGTCATGGTCATCGTGTTCATCTTCGATTTCTCCGACGATTTCTTCTAACACATCTTCAATGGTGACTAGGCCTGCTGCTTGTCCATATTCATCAACGACAATGGCCATGTGGTTACCATTGGTACGTAATTCTTGTAGCAAGACATTTAATCGCTTACTTTCTGGAACCACGCTAACGGGGCGCATGAGATCTTTAACAGTCATGGTTTTGTTTTGTAACACATGCGCCAGTAAATCTTTGGCGAGCAATACCCCAACCACTTTACTGCGGTCGCCGTCGATGACGGGATAACGGGAATGACAAAATTCAATCACTAAAGGAAATATGGCCTCTAACTCGGCTTCTTGTGGTAGCACGACCATTTGTACGCGAGGAATCATAATATCCCGTACGCGCATTTGTGATACTTGTAACACGCCTTCAATCATGGATAAGGCATCAGTATCTAGCAGTTTGTTTTCGCGAGCTTCTCGTAAAATACCTAGAAGATCATCCAAATCATGTGGCTCCCCAGAAAACAGTTGGCTAATTCTTTCTACCCAGCGTTTTCGGGGGGCGTTTCTACTCGGAGGTTGATCATCGCTCATGCGTTATTATCCTGTTCGTAAGGGTTTGCTATCGTTAAGGTATTTAAAATGGTTATTTCTTTGCTTTCCATTAATTCGGCATCGTCGTCTTCAATATGGTCATAGCCCAATAAATGCAAGACGCCATGGATGATAATGTGAGCCCAATGATCAGCCAAAACTTTTTGTTGTTCTAGGGCTTCTCTTTCAAGAACCGGCGCACAGATCACTAAATCACCCAGTAAATCCAATTCAATGCCTTCAGGTATTTCAACCGGGAAGCTTAATATGTTGGTAGGGCCTGATTTATGGCGATATTGCTGGTTAAGTTCAGCACTTTCTTGCTCATCAACGATGCGAATCACGATTTCAGTGTCTGAAGAGTAATCTTGCAATGCTGCATCAACCCAGCGTTGTATTTGTTGTTCATCAGGCAGATTGCTAGCCTGATAAATGTTTTGAATGTCGATATAGTTCATGGTTTATTTGGGTGCAATCGCATTACAGTTTTCCGTAAGTGGTTGCCGAGTTGACCACAAAAAACTATCTTCCAGCTGATATCAGCTGGAAGTAGAATAAGATCTTGTGAATTCATGGGCATTAATTAGTTTTCAATACCAATCTTAGCCACGCTAGCTTCAACCATACGACCACGTAAGGAATTCGGTAGTGATTCATTAATATAGACATCAACAAATTGACCAGCTAAGCGTGGATGGCCTATAAAGTTAACGACTCGGTTATTTTCTGTTCTGCCTTGCATTTGCAAAGGATTCTTTTTAGATTGACCTTCAACTAAAACCGTTTGTACTGTGTTTATCATGCTTTCTGAAATAGCGGTTGCCATTTCATTAATGCGCTGTTGAAAACGCTCTAGGCGGAGCTTTTTAACCTCAGCAGGAACATTATCAGGTAAATCAGCTGCAGGAGTTCCAGGCCTTGCGCTATAAACAAAGCTAAACGATAAATCGAAACCGATTTCTGTGGCAAAGGCTAAAGTTTCTTCAAATTCTTCGTCGGTTTCACCCGGAAAGCCGATGATGAAGTCTGATGACAAACAAATATTGGGACGTACTAACCGTAGCTTACGAATAATTTCACGGTAATCCTCACGGGTATGTCCGCGCTTCATCATTTTTAAAATATGATCGCTGCCGCTTTGTACCGGTAAATGTAAATGATCAACTAACTGTGGAATTTCAGCAAAAGCTTCAATTAAACTATCAGTAAATTCCATCGGATGAGAGGTGGTAAAACGTAATCGATCTATGCCTTCAATTGCTGCTACATAATGTAGTAATAAAGAGAAGTCAGCAATATCTCCATCGTCCATTAAGCCACGATAGGCATTAACGTTTTGACCTAATAAATTGATTTCGCGCACGCCTTGCTTGGCTAAGATGGTAATTTCAGCAACCACATCATTAAGCGGGCGGCTAATTTCTTCACCGCGCGTATAAGGTACTACGCAGAAAGTACAATATTTGCTACAGCCTTCCATGATCGAAACAAAAGCTTTTGGACCTTCGGCACGAGGTTCTGGCAAGGAGTCAAATTTTTCGATTTCAGGGAACGAGACATCAATAACAGGTTTATGTTGATTGCGAACCTGGTCTAACAACTGTGGCAAACGATGCAAGGTTTGCGGTCCAAAGACCATATCCACAAACGGTGCGCGCTTTTGAATAGCCGCGCCCTCTTGACTAGCTACACAACCGCCAACGCCGATAATTACATCGGGGCGTTTGTCTTTTATTTTTCGCCATTTACCGAGCGCAGAGAATACTTTCTCTTGTGCTTTTTCGCGTATGGAACAGGTGTTAAGTAGTAAAACATCTGCTAATTTTGGATCATCAATCAATTCAAAACCATGGGAAGCTTGAAGTACATCACGCATTTTGTCAGAGTCGTATTCATTCATCTGACAGCCATTGGTTTGAATATAAAGTTTTTGTGCCATATCTTGTCTGGGGTACTCTTTGAATTAACTAGTTGATTAAGTAGATTAAAGGCTATGAAGGCATGCTGTAAAATACAACATGGTGATCTTAAATAACAGTGTCACTTAATTTATGTCGGCCATTATAACCTGAACATTGAATAAACCAGCAATATGTCTATGTTTTAGCAAGGCAAAGGCATTAAAGCGATTATGATTAACTGATGTTACGCAGTAACGTTGTTTTAGTCTCGTTTGCCGCGCCGAGCACCGCAGGTTTTGTTAGGATTAGTCCGAAGGGGCGCGGCATGGATGCCGCGCGTCGGTAGGAGGGCAGGACGCCCTCTCTACCGACCCCTAACAAAACCGAGGAGCGCAGGAAGAAGCGACAATCGAGCCGCCTTTTCTTTGGATACTTTCTTTTGGCGGAGCAAAAGAAAGTATCTCG
>QVQF01000138.1 GCA_003584895.1 Methylococcales bacterium | reverse complement strand
GTTTCAAGAACGAAAAAATACGTATAGGTTTGGTGGTTGATGAATACGGCGATGTGCAAGGCTTAGTGACTTTAGATGATTTATTACAAGAAATCGTAGGGGAGTTAATAACTGACGATACTACCGTAACTAAACAAAGTGATGGTAGTTATTTAGTCGATGCGACCATTACCGTCAGAGAATTAAATCGGGTGATGCAATGGACGTTACCTACAGAAGGCCCAAAAACTCTGAATGGTCTGATTATTGAGTTTATGGAAACTATACCCGAACCGGGTACTAGCATTAAATTACACGGACACCGGTTAGAAATCATAAGCCAAGATAATAATACGGTTAAGTTGGTTAAGTTTCTGCCTAAAAAATAAGTCTTCTGTATAGTTGGAGTAAAACAGCTTCAGCTGTTTTACATTACAAGAGCTGAAGCTCGACATTCCATGCCTTATATGATGTTCACTTAACTTTAGAGCAAAAAAAAGGCTGGATTAATCCAGCCCTTTCTTAGTTTAAAGGTTTATTTTAATAAACCTTGCAGCAAACCATTTAACTTATGAACAAAAGCGGCTGGATCATCCAAATGCCCACCTTCGCTTAAAATAGCCTGATCAAACAAGATATGGGTTAAATCAGAAAAACGCGTATCATCTTGTTCTGACTTCATGCGCACCACTAATGGATGAGTCGGATTGATTTCAAATACTGGCTTACTACCCATGCCCATACCCATCATTTGGCCAGCGTCTTTCATGATTCTTTCCATGTTAAGACTCATGCCATAAACATCAGCCACTAAACAAGCGGGTGATTCAGTTAAACGATGACTTAAACGTACATCGCTGACTTTGTCGGCTAATACATCTTTGATTTGCTTAAGAACTGATTCAAAATCTTTAGTGATTTCTTCTTGAGCAGTTTTGTCTTCTTCTGCATCTAAGTCGCCTAGGTCTAAATCACCTTTAGCAACAGACTGTAAGTGCTTACCGTCAAACTCATCTAAATTAGAAACCAACCATTCATCAATACGATCTGAGAATAAGATGACTTCAATGCCTTTCTTGCGGAAGATTTCTAAGTGCGGGCTATTTTTTGCAGCAGCAAAGCTATCAGCCGTTACATAATAAATTTTATCTTGTCCTTCTTTCATACGACTAACGTAATCTTCTAAGGCAACACTTTGTTTATCGGTATCCGCATGAGTCGAGGCAAAGCGTAATAGTTTAGCGATGCGTGCTTTGTTAGCATGATCTTCAATCGGGCCTTCTTTAATGACCTGGCCAAATTGAGCCCAGAAAGTCTCATATTTCTCAGGTTCATTTTTAGCTAAGTTTTCCAGCATACCCAATACTTTTTTAACCGCACCGGATTTAATAGAGGTAATTTGCTTACTTTGTTGCAAGATTTCTCTAGAGACATTAAGCGGTAAAGAATTGGCATCAATAATACCTCTAACAAAGCGTAAGTAACGCGGCATTAATTGTTCGGCATCATCAGTAATAAAGACTTTACGAATATAAAGTTTTACACCGTGTTTAGTGTCTCTGTCCCACATGTCGAAAGGTGCGCGTGCAGGCACATATAGCAATAAAGTGTATTCATTAGTGCCTTCAACTTTACTGTGTACATGCGTTAAGGGGTCTTGAAAATCATGACCGACATGTTTGTAGAATTGATTGTAATCGTCGTCAGAAATTTCTTGGCGGGCTTTAGTCCATAAAGCCGAGGCACTGTTGATGGTTTCTTCTTCGATTTGAACTACGGGTTTAACTGCAGTTTCGCTTTCTTCAGTTTCTTCGTCATCCATAGTCGGCATGACTTCTTTATCCATCACGATAGGTAAAGAGATATGATCTGAAAACTTTCTAACGATAGAGCGAATACGGTAACCATCTAAAAATTCGCCTTCAGCTTCTTTCAAATGCAAAACGATTTCTGTACCGTGTTGTACTTTTTCTACAGCTTCAATGGTGTAATCGCCTTCACCGGCTGATTCCCAGCGTGTGCCGGCACTTTGTTCTGAACCCGCTTTACGGGTGGTTAAGGTGACTTTATCAGCGACAATAAAAGCCGAATAAAAACCTACGCCAAATTGACCAATTAACTCGCTGTCTTTAGCTTGTTCGCCGGTTAAGGCTTCAAAGAACTGTTTAGTACCAGACTTAGCAATCGTACCAATGTGCTCTTGTACTTCAGCACGGGTCATGCCGATACCATTATCTTTAATGGTGATGGTGCGTAGGTCTTTATCAAATTCTAGGCGAATTTTTAGCTCACTATCGCCTTCATACAAGCCGTCATTAGACAGTGCTTCAAAACGCAATTTATCAGCGGCATCAGACGCATTAGAAATCAATTCGCGCAGAAAAATTTCCTTGTTACTGTACAAGGAGTGAATCATCAAATGTAACAGGTGTTTTACTTCGGTTTGAAAGCCTAGGGTTTCTTTTTTTGTATCAACAGTCACGGTACTTTTCCTAATGGGTTATTGTGAATGACAAATATGTGGGGGCATAACTTTATATTTCAAGGTGGGGCGTGCTTAATTAGCAAACCAGCCAGTCGATAGCTTGTATTTTTAGATTTTGATTATACCGAACAAATAACAAGTGACAGGCGGCTCTATCTTCCTAGATTCGATTAAAGTACTCCGACTTCCTCGATTCCATTGCGTTACATCGAGGCAACTTGCTGCGAATCTATTCAAGGTATGATAAAAAACAGCGTCGGTTAAACGTTAACGCCCTTTGGATAGTGCCTACTTTGTTATAGGGCTATGTATATCTGCACTAGAGACAACTAGCTTTGCACTAAAGGAAACTAACTATAGTGTAGAGTAAGCTATCAATGCTTTAGGGTAGGTCTGCTTTACAACAGGGCAAACCTTCTTTAAACCAAAGACAACTCACTTTACGACAAAGACCATGTTATCTAGCATAAAGAAAACAGTCTCCACTTCAAATACAATTGGATCTACACGAAAGCAATGTTCTTCTCTGTGAAAGCTATCAGCTAAGATAATGCCCCAACATTGAACCTGAACATAGCAAATCTCATCATGATGATTTTACAAAAGCCCTATATTACCGCTGTTCTCTAATCGCTTTACTTGTGTAACTTACAACTCATCGCCTTTTGATCTCAATCTTAAGCAATGACTTTATACGATATAAACGGCTCATAGTCATTAGATTGCGACGTGGTAAGTGTTTACTTCAACACAACAGGGTGTAGTCGTAGGGTTATGTGTTTATTAAAGCCGGGTTGCAGGGAAAACCTCTGTCCGTAGCCTCGATGTAGCATGGCGGAATCGAGGATTTACAGCACTCCGATTTCCTCGATTCCACTGCGTTCCATCGAGGAAACTTGCTTATCGCGTTGACAATATAGGTATAGTGACGTAGATTTAGCATTGGCATTATTATTGCCCAATCTACGAATATAAAAGTTGAGATGTGGACGAATTTAGCCAACTTTATCAGCTTATTACAAAATGAAAATGTCGGGTACGAAAAGATGTGCCCGACTTACATGGTTACCATCTGTAGCCTCGATTTAGCAATGCGGAATCGAGGACTTACAGCGCTCCGACTTCCTCGATTCCACTGCGTCTCATCGAGGCTGCTTACACTATTGATTTATAAAACTTGTCAAAGGAAATATGAATGAGATTTTCAAAAAGCTTAGTGATCGTTTTTTTTCTACTATCTGGATGTACAACTATAGATACCATAACTACAGCTTTTTATGTACCTGATTATAAGAGTATCGGTACAATTAATGTTGTTCCTGCGTCAGCTGAAAATAATAATTCACTTGAGTTTTCTAATTATAAATCTCAATTTGAAAAGAAATTGTCATTAAACGGTTATCAAGTAGTTAAACAACCCTCCGATGCTAAGTTTTTAGCTTTTGTTGGTTACGCTATTAGTAATGGAGAGGCATCAACAGGCATAGTACCTGTTTTTGGGCAAACAGGTGGTGGAACTACATATTCATCAGGTACAGTCTATGGAGCAGGAGGTAGCGCTTCTTATTCGGGAAGCAGTTATAAAGCGCCAACTTTTGGTGCAATTGGTGCTATACCAGTTTCACATACCAACTATACTCGAACTTTAGCTCTTGAAATTGTTGATGCAAATAGTATTAAAAATGGACAGCCTAGTAAAGTTTACGAGAGTAAAGTAATAAGTACTGGCACATGCTCTGTTTTTGCAGGGGTATTTAATGAGCTTCTGGAGTCTATGTTTAAAGATTTTCCTGGTGAAAATGGCGGAATACGAAATCTTACTTTGCCCTTTAATGGGAAATGTTAAATAGTACCTAGTGCTCATTTAATAAAATTGCAGGCAAAGAAATTGATATTGTGACAAAAAATAATTAGCATTTAAAGATGAGATAGAAACAAATAAACCAGCAATACGATACCTGTCACGGCAAAAAGTAGCGAAGGAATAAAAAACCACGCCCAATATCGAAATTGCCGCTTACCTTCGGTGTCTAATCTTCGTAAATCTAACGAAAGTTTAATTTGGTTAACTAATTCATGACTAATGAAAATAATCACAGACAAAATAATAAAAAAACCTGCCCAGAAAAGTAAAGGACTATTAATACTTTTTTGAAGGAAGATAAGTAATCCAAAGAATGTTGCGTAACCGACTGTCATCACAGCAGTGTTGTAGGCCTTGACTTCTTTAAAGTAGTCCTGTGAATTTTTAAGCCATTGCTCTTGTTCTTTATTTGTCATAATAGTCACGTAGGTTGGGTTGCACTTTTTCGCAATTTAATACATTCATGTTGAAATGTTAGGTTAACGATAGGGCCGTTAGCCCAGCTTTGGCTGAGTCCATCACTCAATATTCTGAATTTGCTCACGCATCTGTTCTATTAAAACTTTAAGTTCAATAGCAATGGCAGTCATTTCTTTATCGGTAGATTTAGAGCTTAAGGTATTAGCTTCACGGTTAAGTTCTTGCATTAAGAAATCTAAGCGTCTACCTACCGGTTCTTTTTCTTGAAGCACTCGTAATACTTCTATGATATGAGTATCTAAGCGATCCAATTCTTCGGTAATATCTAACTTTTGCGCTACAAAAACCAATTCTTGTTCGAGTCGATCAAAATCAGGTTGTACTTGCAATTCGTCAATTTTGTCTTTTAGTTTATTGCGTATTAGCAATAAAACGTCAGGCATACGCTTGGCAGCTAATACCGAGAAAGCTTGTATTTTAATACAACGTTCTGCTAGCAATACTTTCAGTTGCGCGCCTTCTCGTTCTCTAACCTCTAAAAATTTCGCTAGGGTTGTTTTAACCAGTTGCGTAACTTCTTCATTCAGTATTAATTTGTCGATGCTAGGTTCTTGGGTGATATTAGGAAAAGCCAGTATATCTAAGGCAGAAAATGATAGCGAAGCCTGCATTTGTTGTTCAATTAGATCGGTTGCTGCGAGTAAGGCGGCGACAGCTTCAAGATTGACGTTAAAAGACTGTCCATTTTTAGCCTGCTTTTTATAACTGATGGCACATTCGACTTTGCCGCGATTAATCTTTGTCGCCAGTAGTGCGCGTAGATCGGTTTCTATAAAACGCAGATGATCAGGAAGTTTTAGCGTGATATCACAGTAACGGTGATTAACCGAACGTAACTCGCAGTTTAGGGTTATATCGCCAATGCTGACTTCATTGCCGGCATAAGCAGTCATGCTTCTAATCATTATTCACCTAGTCAGCGTAAAGTTGTTGGTTTAAAGAGTGTCATTCTAACCTTGTAAGGCTAGACTTGCATCTTTTCACTGATTTATGAAATTGTGTTTGGGTAATTAAGGTATACTGTGCGGTTTTCATTTTAGCGGAACACATCATGAGACCTAGCGGACGAGCACCTGATCAACTCAGAGAGATAAAATTTACCTGCGGATTTACTAAGCACGCAGAAGGCTCTGTATTGGTCGAATTTGGCGATACTCGTGTACTTTGTACGGCCAGTGTCGACAAAAGTGTTCCTAGATTTCTTAAAGGTAAAGGTGAGGGTTGGGTGACTGCAGAATATGGCATGTTACCACGCTCAACCCATAGTCGCATGAACCGTGAAGCTTCTCATGGCAAACAAGGTGGACGTACCTTAGAAATTCAGCGCTTAATTGGTAGGTCCTTAAGAGCTGCTGTTGATTTAAAAGCACTAGGTGAACATTCTATTACTATCGATTGTGATGTTTTACAAGCTGACGGTGGTACACGTACAGCGGCTATTACTGGCGGTTTTGTCGCGTTGACTTTGGCCATAGATAAAATGCTTAAACGTAAGCAGATTAAAACTAATCCTTTGCATGGACAAGTAGCCTCTGTATCTGTGGGTATTTATAACGGTGTTCCAGTACTGGATTTGGATTATGCCGAAGACAGCAATGCCGAAACGGATATGAATGTAGTTATGAACGATGCAGCTGCTTTTATTGAAGTTCAAGGTACGGCTGAAGGCCATGCTTTTAGAAAAGAAGAATTGGATGCTATGCTTGAATTAGCGGGCTTAGGTATTAAACAATTACTAGAAAAACAACAAGAAGCTTTAGCTAGTTATTCTTGATTTTTAGTTAGGTAACTAGCAAAAAATAAAATACCCCCTATAGGATGTGCATAGGTATCTACACAAATCGTCATCCCGGCATGGATTGCCGGGATCCAGTTGCCATGGATGGCAATGTTAAGTTATACACATCAAATTCTAGCGATATGAAGTTAACTTGATCTAATTTTTCACATCCATGTGTCCTGGATTCCGGCAATCCCTGCCGGAATGACGCGACTTTTACTTGTGTAGATACCTATGATAAAAGTGGGGGGGTATTATTGCGTCTTACCTTAATTATATAGAGGCAGAACATTGCCTCTATAAATGTTATCTTTAACTTGAACTCTTTTCTATATGACCTTTCCTATATCTCAACAAATTGTCTTAGCTAGCGGTAATTTAGGCAAGATTAAAGAAATTCAAGCCATATTGGAAGGTCATCCAATTATTGCTCAATCTGCTTTTAATATCACTGAAGCAGAAGAAACGGGTTCTACTTTTGTAGAAAATGCCATTATCAAAGCTAGACATGCAGCTTTCTATAGTCAATTACCTGCGATAGCCGATGATTCGGGTCTTGTCGTTGATGCCTTAAAAGGTGCGCCTGGTGTTATTTCTGCTAGGTATGCGGGTGTTGGCGCCAGTGATCAGGATAATGTGCAGCTCTTGTTACAAGAACTTGTGGGTGTCCCAGAGAGTCAGCGCACAGCACGATTTATCTGTGTCATGGTTTTTATGGAACACGCCGATGATCCTACACCGCTGATCGCACAAGGTGTTTGGGAAGGATTGATTACCACTCAAACTATCGGCAGTCAGGGTTTTGGTTATGATCCCGTGTTTTGGGTGCCCAGTGAGCAGTGTACCTCCGCTGAACTACCCGCTACTGTCAAGAATGCCTTAAGCCATCGTGGGCTAGCGGTGCGTAGTCTAAGCACTTTAATTAAGGCAAGAAGCTAGGTTCTTTGATGGAATTACAGTTAGCGATTGCTCAGCAGTTTAATAAGACAGCGCTTGATTTGTCTGCGTTAGGCAATGGCCTCATTAATGACACCTATCTAGTACAAACTTCTTCTAAGCCTTTTGTTCTGCAAAGGATTAATCACAGCGTTTTCCCACAGCCAGCGCAGATTATGGCTAATTTAAGTCAGCTTAATCTTCATGTCGCACAAAAACCTAAAGATACCGTTAAGCTTATAATCCCGGCTATTTTAAAAACCCAAAGTAACGATGAGTTTTATCAGGATGAACAGGGTAGTTATTGGCGAGCCTTGGAATATATTGCAAATACTGAAAGCTTAGAAACTATCAGCCATATTCATCAAGTTCAACAAGCCGGTTTTGCCTTGGGACATTTTCACCGCTTAGTCAGTGATCTTGAACCTAGCCACTTAGTTGATACCTTGCCCGGTTTTCATATTGCTCCCGATTACTTCAGCCATTATCAGCAAGTCTTAAAGGCAGCGACTACCGTTAGCAGTCCTGAAAGCCAATATTGCACAGCGTTTATTGCTAGCCATCAACATATCATCAATGATCTGGAAGCTGCAAAACAGCAAGGCTTATTGTCCTTAAGAGTTATTCATGGCGATCCTAAACTCAATAATTTTTTGTTTGCTAAAGATACCCAGAAAATTATCAGTCTGATTGATCTGGATACTGTTAAACCCGGTTTAGTGCATTATGATATTGGTGATTGCTTGCGCTCTTGTTGCCATAATTTAGCGACCAATGAATTTGATTTAGGGATAGCAACGGCCTTATTAACGAGTTATTTATCTGAGGCTGGTTTGTTTTTTTCAGAAGCTGATTATGATTATTTATATGCCAGCATCCGCTTAATTCCCTTTGAACTAGGACTGCGTTTTTATACGGATTATCTTGAAGGTAATTGCTATTTTAAAGTCACCGAACCAGACGAAAACTTACACAGAGCTGTTAATCAATTTCAGTTATGTGAGAGTATTATCAAGCAAGAAAAGGCTATTAATGCAGTCATAACGAGGCTAAAAACTTTATAGGATGTACTGAAAAAGAGTGAAACGCTTCATCATAAGCTAATCTTCGAAACATCCATCCATGTACTCTGGATCCCGGCAGTCCATGCCGGGATGACGGATATGTTATTTACCCACTATGTTCACATAGAATCTTTAATGCGCTTCATCCCAATTTAAGCCTCTACCGATATCAACGATCAACGGCACCTTTAAATCAGCGGCTGAACACATCAATGTTCTAATCTTCGCAGTACATTGCTCTAGTTGATCGTCGGCAATTTCAAAAACCAATTCATCATGCACTTGCATAATCATTTTAGCATCGGGTTTTTCTGATACTAACCATTGATCGGTGCTAATCATGGCGCGTTTAATAATATCTGCTGCCGTGCCTTGCATAGGTGCATTGATAGCGGTACGTTCGGCATATTGTCTACGTGCGGCATTACGAGAAGCTATTTCTGGTAAATATAAACGACGACCAAACAACGTTTCTACATAACCTTGTTCATGCGCTAACTCTCTAATAGTCTCCATGTAGTTTTTTACACCCGGATAGCGGGTAAAGTATAAGTCGATATAAGATTGCGCTTGGCTGCGTGATAAACCGAGTTGTTGTGCTAAACCAAAAGCTGACATGCCGTAAATCAGTCCGAAGTTAATGGCTTTTGCTGAACGACGTAAATCGGTAGTCACTTGATCTAGCGCCACGCCAAAGACTTCTGCTGCTGTTGCGGTATGTACATCAAGACCTGCACTAAAAGCCTTAAGTAAACCTTCATCGGCTGACAAGTGCGCCATAATGCGTAATTCAATTTGTGAATAATCGGCAGCGACTATTTTATAGCCTGACGGAGCAATGAAGGCTTGTCTTATTTTTCTACCCTCTAGACTACGGATAGGAATATTTTGTAAGTTGGGATTAGACGATGACAATCTACCTGTAGCGGCAACTGCTTGATGGTAAGAGGTATGTACACGGCCCGTTTGACGGTCAACTTGTTGTGGCAATTTGTCGGTATAAGTTGATTTGAGTTTGCTTAAGCTACGATGATCTAAAATCAGTTTAGGTAAAGGATAATTAATCGCCAATTCTTGTAAGACCGATTCTTCGGTAGAAGGCTGGCCTTTAGGGGTTTTCTTTAAAATAGGTAGCTTTTGCTCATCATAGAGAATTTCTTGAATTTGTTTAGGTGAACCTAAGTTAAAAACCCGACCAGCTAAATCATGTGCTTGTTGTTCAAGAGCGTTGATATGATTCGTGAGTTCAAAACTTTGCTGCGCTAACATATCACTATCAATCAATACGCCCTGACTTTCTATACGGCTGAGTACGCTGATCAGAGGGATTTCAAGGTCAGAGTACAAGGCTAATAAACTAGGTGTTTGTTGCAGCTTAGCCATTAAAACTTTATGTAAGCGCAAAGTAATATCGGCATCTTCAGCCGCATAAGGTGCTGCTTGTTCTATAGGGACTTGCTGGAAGGGGATTTGTTTTACGCCCTTGCCAGCCACATCTTCATAATGAATGGTAGTAACGCCTAGATAAGTCTTGGCGAGATCATCCATATTATGTTTAGTGGCTGTGCTGTTCACTATGTAAGATTCCAGCATGGTATCGTGAGCGATGCCTTGCAGGTTGATGCCATGATTGCTTAAGACATGGCTATCATATTTGAGATTTTGGCCTAGTTTGGCTTTGAGTGGGTTTTCTAATAGCGGCCTTAGTTGTTCTAAAACATCGTTACGATTTAACTGATCGGGTACGCCTGGATAATCATGGGCTAAGGGTACATAAGCCGCAGTACCAGGGGTTACAGCAAACGATACACCTACGATCTGAGCTAAACTATAATCTAAGCTGGTGGTTTCTGTATCGAAAGCAAATAAATCAGCCTGTTCTAAGCGAGTCAGCCATTGTTTGAAATGCTGATCAGTGAGTATGGTTTCATAGTGACATTCTATATCAACGACGATGGACGGTTCTTCAACAATCACGGTTGCCACTTGATTGTCGAGTGCTTTTAACCACGATGAAAAACCCAAAGCTGAAACCAGACTTTTTAGTTCCGACAAGTCAGAAGGCTGGCGTTTTAAATCATCCATAGTATAGGGCAGATTAAGATCACATTTGATGGTCGTTAATTGCTTCGATAAGGGCAGCATCTCTAAGTGTGCGCGTAAGTTTTCGCCAATTTTCCCGCTAATGTCACCCGCATTAGCGACTAGGTTTTCTAAAGTTTCATAATGTTGTAGCCATTTCGCCGCTGTTTTAGGACCGACTTTAGGTATGCCAGGAATGTTGTCGCTGGTATCACCCATTAAAGCCAGATAATCAATAATCTGCTCTGGCTTAACACCAAACTTATCGATTACGCCTTGAATATCCATGCGGGTATTAGTCATGGTGTTTTCTAAGGTGATCTGCTCGGTGACTAACTGAGCCATGTCTTTATCACCCGTTGATATAACGACAGTAAAACCTTGTATAGCGGCATGTTGTGCCAAAGCGCCTAATACGTCATCGGCTTCCACGTCAGGCTCCATAATCAAGGGTAAACCCATGGCACGAATCAAGTGATGTAAAGGCTCGATTTGTACACGTAAATCATCGGGCATAGGGGGGCGATGCGCTTTATAGTCCTCGTAAAGGTCATTACGAAAGGTTTTTCCGGGGGCATCAAAAACCACGGTTACATAATCGCTTTGATAATCAGCGATTAATTTCCGCAACATATTAGTTACACCATAAATAGCATTAGTGGGTTCGCCTTGAGCATTAGTAAGCGGTGGCACGCCATGATAAGC
>QVQF01000219.1 GCA_003584895.1 Methylococcales bacterium | reverse complement strand
CAGACTAATAAACCCGATAAAGTTAAGACGCACCCATAGGGAGCTTCTATCATGATAAAAGAAAGTTTTTATGTTGCCCTCAGTGTACTGTTGTTCAGTGCGGGCAGTTATGCTGACAATACCGTTAACCTTTCAGGCTCTGGTAACAGCGTTGTCTATGTGAATAATTCAGCCGCTAGCAATAGCCTGATTGATCTGTATCAGGTGGGTGACTCTATATCTAAAAATGGCGGTATAGAAAATCAAATAACAGTCAGTCAGGTAGGAAGTGGGGATACTGTGCGCATAGGTCAGGGTGCCGAATATGTTGGCACTAGATGGATAGCCGGCTCAGCTGTGACTCAAAATGTCGCGACAGTTAACCAGACGGGAATTGGCTTGACGGCTACAGTGATTCAGATGGGTGCTGTCGCTAGTACCGTAAGTGCCGATCAGGCGGCTAGTGTGCCTTATACCTTAAACGTGACTCAGAGCGGTGATGGTGGTCATAGTGCAACTATCCAAACGACCTCGACTTACATACCAGCCACGTTTTATAGCGATGGGGTTACTACGGTTACACCTGGGGTTACCATTAATCAGTCCGGCACTAATGATGTTGCTTTAATCAGCGGCATGAGTGGTGGCAGTGCTTTAATCAATCAGTCTAATAAAAAGGGAACTGTATCCTTAATAGGTCAAACTTCCGGCATTATAGCTGTCACTCAGTCGAGTAATAATGCCGATGTCTCAGTTGTAAGTTTTGGCAGTTCTACACCGATGATTATTAATCAATAAATCATAGCTAAGATTGGGATGCTTCTTTAAACTAGGGGCTGAAGATTACCCAAGACGCGCACAGTTTTTTAAGTTGAATCTGCCAATCTTTTTAACGTGGTGCTTAGTTTAAGTAAGGCTACGCTTAGTTTATCATCCGAAATACTCAGGCTATGTTTACGTATAAGGTCTATGCCTTCTAGGGAAGGTAGGTTTGCCTTACGTATTGCTGATGCTGTTACTCCTGAGGTTCGATTAATAATCTTAATTTGTAAGTTATCTATGGGCGATTTAACTAAGGTCTGCATAGACGCTAATATAGCGCTATTATAAAAGCGTAATTGTGAGGCCCAAATGGCTGAGTCGGTATAGACCAGCAAGTTATGATCTTTAATTAGACAATGTTTAGTTTGCTTAGCGAGATTGTCGGGCAATACCGCTTTAATCTGCTTCAACATACGCTGTTGTTGCTCAATTTGGCTATGTAAATAAACCATGGTGCGATTTGGATACGCTAATGATTTTTTAAATGGCTGTAGTTTTTCTGCCATGAGCTTATACCGGTATAACAAAGTAGGGGCGCTGTGATTGTCGGGTTACGCTACGCTAACCCGACCTACATTTAAAAGCCGTGAATGTACAAGTTACGTAGGTCGGGTTAGCGAAAGCGTAACCCGACAGCTTTTATAGATTCGGGTTACGTTGTAATAACTCAATCTACGCAACTATTGATAAGCCGCCATCTTATTGAAATTTAAATAACGATAAGAATCTTCTGAACTTGCACTGATTTGCTCGGCATAATGCATGTATTCAGAAAAAGTCGGAATCTTACCTAGAATTGAACACACAGCGGCAAGTTCGGCAGAGGCTAAATAGACGTTGGCTCCATTACCTAGGCGATTAGGGAAATTACGCGTCGAAGTAGATACGACTGTTGAATTTTCTGCTACTCGTGCCTGATTACCCATACATAATGAACAGCCTGGTATTTCAGTTCTTGCGCCTACTTTAGTAAAGGTTTCGTAATATCCCTCTTCTGTTAATTGGCTTTGATCCATTTTAGTCGGTGGCGCGACCCATAAACGTGTGGGTAGTTCGCCTTGTTGTTGCTCTAATAGTTTGCCTGCTGCACGAAAATGACCAATATTAGTCATGCAAGAACCTAAGAAAACTTCATCTATTTTAGTGCCAGCCACATCAGAGAGGGTTTTGACATCATCAGGATCGTTAGGGCAAGCCAATAGCGGTTCTTTGATATCATTCATATTGATTTCAATGATTTCAAAATACTCGGCATCTGCATCGGCTGTTAACAAGACTGGATTCGCCAACCATTGTTCCATGCTAGTGATACGACGGGTTAGGGTGCGTACATCGCCATAGCCTTCTTTAATCATCCATTTTATTAGGCTGATGTTAGAGTTAAGGTATTCGCGTATAGGTGCTTCATTTAAGCGTATTGAACAGCCACCGGCTGAGCGTTCTGCTGAGGCATCTGATAATTCAAAAGCTTGTTCAACTTTTAGATCAGGTAAACCTTCGATTTCTAGTATGCGCCCTGAAAATACGTTTTTTTTGCCTGATTTATCTAAGGTTAACAAACCACGTTGTAGGGCTACATAAGGAATGGCATTGACCATGTCTCTTAGAGTGATACCGGGCTGCATTTCGCCAGTAAAACGGACTAATACTGACTCTGGCATATCTAAAGGCATGACGCCGGTCGCTGCGGCAAAGGCGACTAAACCTGAACCTGCTGGAAAAGAAATGCCTAATGGAAAGCGAGTATGTGAATCACCACCGGTACCAACAGTGTCGGGCAATAACATGCGGTTTAACCATGAATGAATAATGCCATCACCTGGACGTAAGGAAACGCCACCACGATTCATAATAAAATCTGGCAAGGTGTGCTGCATATCGATATCAATAGGCTTAGGGTAGGCTGCAGTATGACAAAAAGATTGTAAAACTAAATCAGCAGAAAAACCTAGGCAGGCTAAATCTTTGAGTTCATCGCGGGTCATGGGCCCCGTGGTATCTTGTGAACCGACAGTACTCATGTGGGGTTCGCAATAAGTATTAGGACGAATCCCCGCTACGCCACAGGCTTTACCCACTATTTTTTGCGCAAGCGTATAGCCTTTGCCACTGTCTTGTAAGTCTACGGCACAGGAAAATACAGTTGAAGCATTAAGGCCTAAATATTTTCTAGCACGTTCAGTGAGACCTCTACCAATAATGAGTGGGATACGCCCGCCTGCACGGACTTCATCTAAGAGTACGTCAGTTTTTAAAGTAAAGTCGCAGATGAGTTCATCGCTGTCATGGCGTTTAATAACACCTTCATAGACATAAATATCGATAATATCGCCCATGGCCAAGTGTGATACATCACATTCAAAAGGCAGGGCGCCAGAATCTTCCATGGTATTAAAGAAAATAGGGGCGATTTTTCCGCCTATACAAACACCACCATCGCGTTTGTTGGGAATAAAGGGGATATCATTACCGATATACCACAGCACAGAGTTGGTAGCCGATTTACGTGATGATCCAGTACCGACTACATCACCGACATAAGCCACTGGAAAGCCTTGGTGTTGTAATTCTTCTATTTGTAGTTCAGCTTGTGTAATGCCGGGTCTGGGCATTTTTAACATGGCTTTGGCGTGTAGAGGAATATCAGGTCTGGACCAAGCATCAGGAGCGGG
The DNA here is from genome assembly GCA_003584895.1 of Methylococcales bacterium. GTDB lineage: Bacteria > Pseudomonadota > Gammaproteobacteria > Methylococcales > Methylomonadaceae > Methylobacter_C. The sequence goes on along the minus strand of QVQF01000219.1, from coordinate 8,159 downwards.
TGATAAATCATCGGTATTAGTTTCGCCCGTGACTTTAAATACGCTGACCGTCATTTTTTCAGGTACTGCAGGTTTACTGGTAAACCATTCTGCATCCGCCCAAGATTGGATGATTTGTTGCGCATAGCTATTACCGGCTTGCGCTTTTTCTTGAATGTCATGAAAGGCATCAAATATCAGTAAAGTATGAGATAAACCTTTTACTGCAATAGGGGCTAAGCTAGTGTCATCAAGCAGTGATATTAATGGCGTTATGTTATAACCGCCTAACATAGTGCCTAATAGTTCAGTAGCATCTGATGCAGTTAATATAGGTGAGTTTTCAGAGCCATTTGCAATAGCGGATAAAAAGCTGGCTTTAATATAGGCCGCTTCGTCAACGCCGGCTGGAACGCGATTAGCCAACAGGTTTAAAACAAATTCTTCTTCGCCAGCAGGGGGGTGTTTAATTAATTCAACTAAAGCAGCCATTTGCTCAGCGCTTATGGGTTTAGGTACTACACCCTCAGTCGCGCGTTCTTCAATGTGTTTTCGGTACTGTTCTAACATGACGAATTCCTTATAAGGTATTTAAATTCGGTAACGCTTAAAATGAACGTGCTTAGTTGCTCACCCATTAGTTTGCATGGTGAGAGGCTATTAAATGGTAATCGATGGTAGTTTAAGATAACGGCTAAACAATGTAGTTCTATAAAACCAGTAATTAAGACCTACTAAATAGCTTAGTAATACAAAAATCTGTGACCATAATAGCAAAATATAAGCGGGGCGTTATAGTGGATTACTATGATTAGCTGAATTGAGCGGGATTTAATTAATGCCGATTATTTTTTGAACTAAGTAAGTTCATGAAAAATAATGTTAAGCATCATAGAATGATGCATCAGTAGGAACGTCATATCGGCACGGATTGCCGGTATCCAGTATACAAGGATGTAATGTTTATAAGCCTTCCTTGGCCTCTAGGTTTCGGCAATCCATGTCGGAACGACGAATACTTTATATTGCTTGAGATTCTATTCAGATGCTGGGCTACCAGCATAAGCTTCTACTCGTGCCTTTAATTTTTGACCTGAGCGAAAGGTGACAACACGTCTGGCTGATATAGGTATTTCTTCGCCGGTTTTAGGATTTCTACCGGGCCTTGGCGTTTTGTCGCGTAATTCAAATTTACCGAAGCCAGAAATCTTGACCTGTTTACCTTGTTCTAATGAGCTTTTAATTTCTTCAAAGAAAAGTTCGACCATATCTTTGGCTTCACGTTTGTTCAAGCCCACTTCTTCAAAAAGTCTTTCTGCAAAATATGCTTTAGTTAATGCCATTAGTTAGTCCCTCAGTTTTGCGTTTAATTTTTCGGTCAATAGAGTTAATAGCTTGCTAATGATAGCGTCTATTTCAGAGTCGGTTAGAGTTTGTGTAGTGTTTTGGAATATCAGGCATAACGCGACACTTTTGCTGCCGTCTTCTACACCTTTGCCACGATAAATATCAAATACTTTAGCATCTTGTAAAGTTGCTTCTGCGCTGTTTATAACGCAGTTGATTATATCATTGGCAGCAATATCTTCTTTAACAATCAACGCTAAGTCGCGTCGTACAGAAGGATATTTAGATAAAGATTTAAATATTGGTATGCGTTTATTAAGGACTAGGTTTTGATCCATTTCAAAGAGAAAAACAGGGCAATCAAAGCCTAGTTTTTTTTCTAAAACAGGATGTAGCATGCCTAACCAACCAATGGTTTCACCATCGTGTGATAATATTTTCGCCGATTGTCCTAAGTGCAGCGCAGGTTGAGGACAGGGTACAAACTGCGCGACACAACCCGTTAAGGCAAATATTGCTTGTACATCGGCTTTGATGTCAAAGAAATCAACTTTACGTGACTTTTCGCCCCATTGCTCACTATAAACATCACCTAATGCCAAACCGCTCAGCATTTTTTGCTGATGAGTTGTATCATCGGTTTTGATAAAGCGTAGACCGGTTTCAAATAAGCGAACTCTATTTTGTTGACGGTTGGTATTGTATAAGGCTGCTTTTAATAAACCACACCAAAGCGTAGTCCGCATCACCGCTAATTCAGAAGAAATTGGATTTTTAAGGCGGATAACCTCCATTTCTGGCGCAATAGCTTGCTGAATATCTTCGTCGACAAAGCTATAAGTGATGGCTTCTTGATAGCCTCTATCAACCATTAAATCTTTTACGCGATCTATATCTAGGACTGCTTCTGTAGCCGTGCATAATTCAGAGCGCATTAACAAACTACTGCTCGGTAAATTATTATAGCCATAGATGCGGGCGATCTCTTCTATCAAATCAGCTTCAATGGCGATATCAAAACGAAAACCTGGAGGGGTAATTAACCATTCATCAGCTTGTGTTTGGATAGCCATACCTAGGCGCTGAAAAATTTCAATGACTTGATCATCAGCCAAAGAAATTCCTAGTGTTTTAAGGATGCGTTGTTTTCTTAAAAGAATCGGTAGGCGTGCAGGTAAGGTCGCCTCTGTGGTCACTTCAGAAATAGGACCCACACTGCCGCCAGCAATCTCAACGATGAGTTGAGTTGCACGTTCAATAGCTCTAGTTTGTAAAGTCGCATCAACACCACGTTCGAAACGATGTGATGAATCAGTATGTAAGCCAAAATTACGAGCTTTTCCGGCTATAGCCAGCGGTGCAAAAAATGCACATTCAAGAAAAACTGATTGAGTTTGATCACTGACGGCTGTTTCACTGCCACCCATAATGCCTGCGAGAGCTAAGACTTTTGCATCATCAGCGATAACCAAAGATTCCGTATTTAAGGTAAGCACTTGATTAGTTAATAAGCTTAGGCTTTCTTCTACTTTAGCCCAGCGTACACAAATACTGCCGGTTAATTTATCCGCATCAAAGACATGTAAAGGTTGCCCCAATTCTATTAAGACATAATTGGTGACATCAATTAAAGGACCTAAACTTCTAATCCCAGAACGACGTAGGCGTTCTTGCATCCATAAGGGAGTAATTGCGCTAGCATTGATGCCGGTAATGAGACGACCCAAATAACGAGGGCAGGCCATAGTATCAGCTACAGATACAGCTAAGCTATCTTGATGAGTAACAGGAGTATTAAGGACTGTTGTAGCAGACCAATTCATCTTATTGAGTACTGCAATTTCACGTGCGAGTCCTTCAGCACAAAGGCAATCGGCTCTGTTGGGCGTTAAATCAACTTCTAAAATGACATCGTTTAGTGATAAATAGTCACGAATATCAACACCAACGGGTGCATCAGCGGCTAATTCCATTAAGCCATGAGCGTCGGCAGCTAAACCTAATTCTTTTTCTGAGCAAAGCATGCCGAAAGATTCTACGCCGCGTAGTTTAGATTTTTTTATTTTGAAATCACCGGGCAATACTGCACCACAGAGAGCTGCAGGTATTTTGAGGCCAATACGAACATTGCTAGCACCGCAAACAATTTGTAGTGTTTCGTCTGTACCTACATTGACTTGACATACTCGAAGGCGATCAGCATCTGGATGTTGCTCCATAGCAATGACTTCACCTAATGACTACACCACTAAATTGCGCGGCAGCAGGTTCTACAGAACCTATTTCTAGGCCGGCCATTGTTAATTGTTCGACCAGTTCGTCTGTATTTATTGCTGGATCTACATACGATCTTAACCAAGCTAAACTAATTTGCATGATTTACATGTTCCTGTGTAACGAAAACTTAATTAAATTGTTCTAAAAATTTAAGATCATTTTCAAAAAATAATCGTAAGTCGTTAATTCCATAGCGCAGCATTGCGAGGCGTTCAACACCCATGCCGAAGGCAAAGCCGCTGTATTTTTCACTATCAATATTAACTGATTTAAAGACCGCAGGATGAATCATGCCGCAGCCCATCACTTCTAGCCATCCGGTTTGACTACAAACACGACAGCCTTTGCCGCTACACATCACGCATTCTATATCGACTTCTGCAGAAGGTTCTGTAAAGGGAAAATAAGAAGGTCTAAAGCGGACTTGTATGTCCTTTTCAAAGAAGGCTCTTAGGAATTCGTAAATAACACCTTTTAAATCAGCAAAGCTGACGTCAGTATCGACTAGAAACCCTTCTACCTGATGAAACATTGGCGTGTGAGTGATATCTGAATCACAACGATAAACTCGGCCAGGGGCAATCACTTTTAACGGTGGTTGTTCAGATTCCATAGTTCTGATTTGCACGGGGGATGTATGCGTTCTTAATACCGTATGGGCATCAAAATAAAAAGTGTCATGCATCGCGCGAGCAGGATGGTGTGCAGGAATATTGAGCGCTTCAAAGTTATGATAATCGTCTTCGATTTCAGGCCCTTCAACGACTGTAAAGCCTACGCTGGCAAATATTTTTGAAATTCTTCTGAGTGTCGTGGTTACTGGATGTAATCCGGCAACTGATTGACCACGACCAGGCAAGGTGACGTCGATGCTTTCGCTAGCCAGTCTTGCTGCTAATGCAGACGCTTCCATCCGCTCTTTACAAGCTTCTAGTTGCTGCTGTAATTGTTCTTTGGCTATATTAATGATTTGACCGACGGAGCGTCTTTGCTCGGGATCAAGATTGCCTAATTCTTTAAGTTGTAAGGTAAATAATCCTTTTTTACCTAGGTAGTGAACGCGAACCTTATCAAGTTGATTAAGGTCACTGACTGTTGCAAGCTCTTTTAATGCCTGCGCGAGAATCTCTTCAAGGATAGCCGACAATGTTCTGCTCGCTTTAGTTGGGGAAGAATGATTTTAAAAGGGGGTTCAGGCTATTAATCCTGAGCCATCCGTTACTTGAAAAGTAACGGATGGGTAAGATCCTTTAGTTAAGAAAGACGAAGTCTTGCTTAAGGCTTACTTTGATGGGCGATAGCAATTTCTGCTATTTTTCCAAAAGATGCGATGTCGCGTACTGCGATATCTGCTAAAACTTTACGATCGATTGCAACATTAGCTTTTGTTAAGCCATTGATCAAGCGACTATAAGAAATGCCATATAAACGCGCTGCTGCATTAATACGGACTATCCATAGTGCGCGGAATTGACGTTTTCTTTGTTTGCGATCGCGGTACGCATATTGACCTGCTTTGATTACCGCTTGTTTAGCGACGCGATAAACTCGACTACGTGCACCGTAGTAACCTTTCGCTTGCTTTAAAACTTTCTTATGTCTTGCTCTGGCTGTTACGCCGCGTTTAACTCTAGGCATTCCTATTCTCCTTTATTAACTGTATGGCATCATACGTGCAGCCATGCGCACGTCTGAGGGATGAATAGTTGCGGGTGAACGTAACTGTCTTTTTCTTTTAGTGGATTTCTTAGTCAAAATGTGACGTCGATGTGATTGCCCACATTTAAAACCGCCATTACCGGTGCGTCTAAAACGCTTAGCGGCTCCACGGTTAGTTTTTATCTTTGGCATTTGTTTGCTCCAGTATATAAAAATAAAAGTCCCTGAGACATAACCCAACAAGGCAAAATGCATGGCCCTGAAAAATTACTTGTAGCGGTATGCTACTGTTTAGCGGTCTATCCTAGTCCGCTTCCTGAAGAGTGTCTGTATTACAGATACTCTTTAGATCATGTATCGCAACCTACATTTAAAGGTGCGATTAAAAGAGAGTCGATACTCTTATTTTTTCTTTTTAGGTGACATAACCATAATCATTTGACGTCCTTCCATTTTTGGAAATTGTTCGACTATAGCTAGCTCTTCTAAATCTTTTTCGATACGTTTTAATAAATCCATACCAATTTCTCTGTGTGCCATTTCTCGGCCACGGTAACGAACGGTGATCTTTGTTTTATCACCTTCGTTAAGAAACTTTATTAAGCTACGTAACTTGACTTGGTAATCACCTTCGTCAGTTCCAGGACGAAATTTAATTTCTTTGACCTGAATCTGTTTTTGTTTCTTTTTGGCAACTTGAAGCTTTTTATTAAGTTCAAACTGGTATTTGCCGTAGTTCATTATCTTGCAAACGGGAGGATCCGCGTTTGGTGATATTTCTACTAAATCCAAGTCTGCTGCATAAGCAATCTGCTTAGCTTCATCTAAAGAGATTATTCCTAATGCTTCACCCTCTGCGCCTGTTACTCTCACTCGTCTTGCGGTGATAAAGTCATTCAAGCGTGTTTCATCTTTTTTAGCAGCGATACCCTAATCCTCCAAAAAAATAATTATATTCTATTTGCAATCTCTTGCTTTAACCGTTCGGTAAATTCAGTAACTGATAAGCTACCTAAATCATCACCTTTTTGCGTACGTACCGTAATGCGTTTTTCTTCTAATTCTTTATCGCCAATAATAACTAAATACGGTATGCGTTGCATTGAATGCTCGCGGATTTTAAACCCGATCTTCTCATTTCTCAAGTCAATTTTTACTCTGATGCCTTGTTTTTCAAGTTCGTTGAAAATTTCAGAGGCATATTCAGCATGACGATCGGCTATATCGAGCACCATAACTTGTATAGGTGATAGCCAAACAGGAAATGTTCCAGCATGCTGTTCAATCAGTATACCGATAAAACGTTCAAGTGAGCCTAGTATCGCTCTATGTAGCATAACAGGGGCTTGTTTAGAGCCATCTTCAGCAATAAAGGTAGCACCTAATCGACCTGGCATTGAGAAATCAACTTGAATAGTGCCGCACTGCCAAACGCGACCGATGCAATCTTTTAAAGAGAATTCAATTTTAGGGCCGTAAAATGCACCTTCACCAGGTTGTAAGTCCCACTTTAGTTTTTTGTTATTGAGCGCCAATTCTAGGGCGTTCTCTGCTTTGTCCCATACAGAATCATCGCCCACTCTATTTTCAGGGCGTGTTGATAGTTTGATGATAACGTCTTCGAAGCCAAAGTCTTTATATACATCAAACAGCATATCAATAAATGTTGATACTTCGCTTTGGATTTGAGCTTCTGTACAAAAAATATGAGCATCATCTTGAACAAAGTTTCTGACGCGCATTAATCCATGCAGCGTGCCTGAAGGTTCATTACGATGACAAGAGCCAAATTCAGCTAGGCGTATCGGTAAGTCGCGATAACTTTTAATGCCTTGATTATATATTTGTACGTGGCATGGGCAATTCATAGGCTTAATTGCATAATCACGATTTTCAGAATGAGTGGTAAAAATCATGGCACCAAACTTTTCCCAGTGACCTGATTTTTCCCACAAACTACGATCAACTAATTGCGGTGTTTTTACTTCACCATAACCATTGACGCGGAGTTTTTCGCGAATATATTGCTCAACCTGTTGATAAATAACCCAGCCTTTTTCATGCCAGAATACCATGCCTGGTGCTTCTTCTTGAGTATGAAATAAGTCTAAGGTTTTAGCTAGTTTACGGTGATCACGCTTTTCAGCTTCTTCTAATCTATGTAAGTACGCTTGTAATTCTTTTTTGTCGCCCCAAGCTGTGCCATAAATGCGCTGTAGCATCTCATTTTCTGAGTTGCCGCGCCAATAAGCGCCTGCAATCTTCATTAATTTGAAAGCGTTTAATTTGCCAGTGCTAGGAACATGAGGTCCGCGACAAAGATCAGTAAAATCACCTTGTTGATAAAGTGATAGATCTTGGTCGGCAGGGATAGACTCGATGATTTCGGCTTTATAAGCCTCGCCTTGATTCCTGAAAAAAGTGACAGCGTCATCTCGAGTTAATACCGAGCGACTAATGGCTAGGTCTTCAGCAACTAATTGCTGCATTTTTGCTTCGATAACGCTTAGGTCGTCAGTTGTAAAGGGTCTTTTGTAGGCAAAGTCATAAAAAAAACCATTTTCGATCACGGGGCCGATAGTGACTTGTGCGTCTGGAAATAATGCTTTAACTGCCTGAGCTAATAGATGAGCCGTTGAATGTCGGATGATATCTACGCCGTCTAAATCTTTTGCGGTAATGATTTGAAGGCTGGCGTCTTCTTTAATTAGTGTGCTGGCATCTACTAAAACGTTATTAACTCGGCCTGCTAACGTAGCCTTTGCTAAACCTGAGCCTATCGATAAAGCGATATCCAGTACTGAAATAGCGTGATCAAACTCACGAATAGAACCATCAGGAAGGGTAATTACAGGCATGTTTATAATTTTAGTTGCTACAATAAAAAAAGCACCGCT
>QVQF01000123.1 GCA_003584895.1 Methylococcales bacterium | reverse complement strand
CCCGATCCCATCTCGAACTCGGAAGTGAAACCGTTTAGCGCCGATGATAGTGTGGCAGTTTGCCATGCGAAAGTAGGGAATTGCCAAGCTCTTAATATTAAAACCCAAGTTTAATGCTTGGGTTTTTTTTTGCCTTTTATTTTTTAATATTACAAAACGGACTACTATATAAACACGCTTTTATCGAGTTCAATGAGAATGGCCAATAATATAATACATCGAATTGCATTAACCCCGGGTGAACCTGCTGGAATAGGGCCAGATCTGTGTGTTAAATTAGCACAACTGAAGTTACCTTATCAGCTTGTTGTTGTTGCCGATCCTGAAATGCTAAATCAAAGAGCAGAAATATTAGGCCTGCCGATTAAGTTAAATGAATTTAATCCAGATTTACCCTCATTAGAGCAAGTAGCAGGATTATTAACGGTAATGCCGGTAAAACTTGCTGAAAAAGTTGTCTGTGGACAAACTAATATCTTAAACAGTAGTTATGTACTACAAACCATTGAACTGGCTGTTACTGGCTGTATAGAAGGACTTTTTTCTGCAATAGTTAATGGGCCAGTACAGAAGAGTATTATTAATGAGGCTGGATTCTCATTTAGTGGACATACAGAATTTATTGCCGGAATTACTGGTGGCTATCCAGTGATGATGCTGGCAACAGAGGGTTTACGAGTAGCTTTAGCGACTACTCATCTGCCTCTAAAGAATGTTAGCTCAGCGATAACATATAAAAGTTTAATATCTGTCATTAAGATATTACATAATGAATTGAGAACACGATTTAATATTGTTCAACCAAAAATATTAATATGTGGTCTAAATCCACATGCAGGTGAAAATGGATACATGGGGCGCGAAGAAATCGATATTATTACACCTGTCATTCAAAAGTTACAAGAACAAGGAATGGATCTTACAGGACCCCTGCCCGCAGATACAATTTTCACACCCAAATACTTGGCCAATGCGGATGTGGTCTTGGCAATGTATCATGACCAAGGTTTACCAGTCCTTAAGTATCATGGTTTTGGTAAAGCGGTTAATATTACTCTAGGGCTTCCAATTATACGTACTTCAGTTGATCATGGTACGGCTCTAGATCTTGCTGGCACCGGAAATGCTAACATTGGAAGTCTTGAATATGCCCTACACACTGCTTTAACTATGGCAAAACACCTATAAGACTCATATGACACATACTCCACGTAAACGCTTTGGTCAGAATTTTTTACATGATCATAATATTATTTACAACATACTTTCTAGCCTACAAGCTAAACCTGACCAACATTGGGTTGAAATTGGTCCTGGACTAGGTGCATTAACAGAACCATTGTTAAAAATGGGTATGCAACTAGATGTGGTAGAGCTTGATAGAGATTTAGTCGCTTTACTTAAAGAAAAATTTAAAGAAAGTGACTTAAATATTCATAGTGGGGATGCTTTGAAATTTAATTTTTCTGCTTTAGCCATTAATAACGAAAAATTACGTATTATTGGCAATTTACCTTATAACATTTCAACGCCGTTAATGTTTCATTTATTAGATAATGCATTTTGTATTGAAGATATGCATTTTATGTTGCAAAAAGAAGTGGTTGATCGTATCTGTGCAGTACCGGGAAGTAAAAAATATGGTCGACTTAGTGTCATGATGCAATATCATTGTGCCACTGAATTATTATTTGATGTGCCTCCCGAAAGTTTTGAGCCTGCACCTAAAGTAATGTCTGCTATTGTTAGATTGGTTCCCCATCAAACACCACCGGTTCACGTGAATGATATGGTTAAACTTAATCGAGTAGTTACCCAAGCATTTTCACAGCGGCGTAAAACTTTACGTAATTCACTGAAAAAGATCATAGATGAAAATGCTATTATAGATTTAAATATAGATCCAACATCAAGAGCTGAAGTCCTAACTCTGGATGACTTTGCTAGATTGAGTAATCTACTTCAAGATATTTGAATGTAAAATTGTGTTACTTTCCATATAAAACTAAACTTTTCTAATTAGGACGTCTAGCCATGGGGTTGGCAGTACATATTTTAGAATAGCAAATAAATAAGTAGGAATAGTGACGTAATATCGTGTTTTAGGTCGATTGGCTTCCAATGCGTGTATTACTTTTGCTATCACTGCTTGTGCGGGTAATGTAAAGGCTACAGCAGCGCCTTCTATTTGTAATCGAGCGGCCATTTTATCGTAGGCAGCTTTATGTGAGCTGTTTTTATAATCTATATTTGCCTTATAAAGTAAGTACGAATTTTTTCTAAAGTCACTTTGGATAGGACCTGGCTCTATCAATGAGATATAGATTGGTATGCCATAAAGCTCTTGACGTAAAGTATCTGCTAATCCTTCTAACGCAAACTTACTGGCGTTATAAGCTCCACGATAAGGCATCGCGACTAATCCTAATACCGAACTATTATAAATAATACGACCATTACCTTGTTTACGCATTAGCGGTAGTAGTAAATTAGTGAGCTCATGTGTACCAAACAAATTAGTCTCAAATTGACATTTAAGTGTATCGCGACTTAAATCTTCAATAGCTCCTACTTGTCCAAAAGCCCCATTATTAAAAAGCGCATCAATTTTTCCATTAGTTAATTTTATAGCTTCTTTAACTGCGTTTCGTATAGAGTCACTATCAGCTAAATCTAGTTGTAGTGCTGTAAATCCATCTTGTGTTAAACGCAGTACATCTTTTGATTTTCTAGCGGTAGCAATTACATTATGACCTCTATTTTTTAATGACATTGCCGCACAGTAACCGATGCCAGATGAACAGCCTGTTATTAATATTGTTTTTGATGCAATCATAGCTATGTTAAGTGTTTAGTTTTAATTGTGAAATGTTAGTAATGAAGTTTAATAGACTATTTTTAGGTTAATACAGATTTTGACTCTACGTGAATAACTATAAGTAACGTAATATAATTATTGACAGTCTGATTTGATCTATGAGATATGTATTTATACTTAGTTATTCTATACTGTCCTATTAAGTATATTTAAAATGACATTTATTTAATGTCAGCTAAGTACCGTGGCCATTGATATAAAGATCTAGCAATAGTTGTGCTAAAGCGCTAATGCCATTGTATGAATATGTTCATAACTTACTTGGTTTTGTTGATTTTACTATTGTTAGCTAATATTTATATGTTGTAATTTTTTATATGACTATATTCGTTATTATTTATGTGTAAGTCAATATGATCGATGATGTGGTTTTTTATTTTAGTGTGAGTACCTTATGGATATTTATTTAATTCGTCATACCCAGACAGCAAACAAAAAAGGCTTTTGCTATGGTCAAACTGATGTGATTTTGGCAGATAGTTATGCTGATGAGATGGCTAATTTACATAATAAGCTACCTGAATTTGAAGATGATTGTTGCGTTTATAGCAGCCCATTAATACGCTGTTTGCAGTTGGCTCATACTTTTTCAGATAACGTGATTACTGACACACGCTTACTGGAGCTTAATTTTGGTAATTGGGAAGGACAACCTTTCGATGCTATTGATTCCGATATTTTCCAACATTGGACTGATAATATTGTAACAACGAGGCCACCTAATGGTGAAAATTTTGAAGATTTGTATCAGCGTGCGGCTGAATTTTGGAAAGATTTATTAGTTACTGAAGCAAAGCAGGTTTTAGTTTTTACCCATGCTGGTGTTATTCGTGCTTTGTTAGCTCATGCGTTAAACTTACCGTTGGCAAATTCATTTCAGTTAAGAATCGATTCAGGTTCGGTACATAAGTTACAACTTTATGATAATTATCTTTACGTTGAATATATGAATTTATAATTACATTGCCTGTTGTAATTTTTATTACATAGTTTCAAAGATCTGCTTTTCTGCAAACGATAATTCTATTCAGGCGGTTTACTATAATTGCTAGTAAATCCGCTTGAGCTTTTATGATAATATTATCTACAGATGTAAAGCTTGCCATTACTAATGATAGAGATTATGAGTCGACATTAATATCATTCAATTTTGATCGATATATATACAGCGATATGTCTAAAGATAACAGTTATATGGAACAGATTTTTCAAGGAAATGCTTAATTTATTAGCATAATTACGGATATTAACTCGTGTTTGTTTTGGCTTTGACCGCTACTATAAACTTTATGTTTATTTTTCAGTAAAAAACTTAATATTTTATTAAATTGGCCACTATCAACTAAGTGGTGAATCTCAATTTTATTCTGACTTTGAGTTTATTGGACAAGACGGTTGTTTAGAAATTAACGAGTGAGGGCTGTATATGAAATCATTAGCTGTTTTTGGTACCGGTTCAGATGTTGGAAAAACATCGATTGTGATGGCCTTATGTCGTATTTTTTCTGACCAAGGTATCAAGGTTGCACCATTTAAGGCTCAAAATGTTTCCAACAACTCTGCGGTTACCCAAGAAGGCCGAGAAATATCTAGGGCGCAATGTTTTCAGGCTGATGCTGCAAGGATTGCTCCTAGTTACTTATTTAATCCAGTGTTACTGAAATCTGGTAGTAATGGTTCTGTACAAGTTATTGTTAATGGTTTAGTGCATAACAAGTCAACGATTTCAGCTTATTACGAAGAAATTGACCATTTAAAAGTGCAGGTGCAACAAGCATTCACTCGATTACAGCAGGACTATGATCTTGTTATTGCCGAAGGCGCGGGCTCTCCAGTGGAGCTAAATCTGTTAGAGAAAGACCTTTCAAATACATTTATTGCTACGACTTTCAATACTAAAAATGTTTTGGTTGCGGATATAGAACGGGGAGGCGTGTTTGCGTCAATTTATGGGACCATGGAATTGATGGATCCTGTTATGCGCAGTAACTTGATAGGCGTGATCATTAATAAGTTTCGTGGAGATAGAAGTTTCTTTGAAGAAGGAGAAAAAATTATTAATGAGCGATTTGGCTTGCCTGTATTTGGTGTGTTGCCATTTCAAGTTTTAAATATTGATATGGAAGATTTTCAGTCGCTTAAGAATTATCAGCAGCGTCAGGACGATATAAAAATACGTATTGCCGTTATTGTTTATCCTGGCCTGAGTAATTATAACGATCTGGATGTTTTAATGGCAGATCCTGAGATCTTTGTTGAATTGATTTTTTCTTATAGTAATCTCATTCACTTTGATATGGTATTGCTGCCAGGAAGTAAAGCGGTTATCAGTGACTTACAATGGTTAAAGCAGCAAGGATTATTTGAAGAAATACAGCAGTTTCATAAACCTATTTTTGGAATATGCGGAGGATATCAAATGTTTTGTCTTAGCTTACATGATCCCGATGCGCTAGAAAATGATATCTCTATTATTGAGACGGGCTTAGAATTCATAGATGATATTGTTCTTTATCAATTACCTAAAATAGTTCAGAGTGGCAATTATCAGTTATTTTCCTACTCAGCAATTAAAGGCTACGAGATACATTGTGGCCAGATGGGTAAATATCCATTATTTTACCAGCGCAGTCATTATGCGGGTACACATGTACACGGTGTATTTGATGATGATATCTTTAGAGGCGATTACTTTAAAGCCATTAATTCAAGCTATCAAGGATTCAATTATGCAAAATATAAAGAGGAGAAAATACAAGATTTTACTAATATGGTAGCTGAAAATTTAGATACAGCTGCAATTCTTCAAGCGCTACAGCCTGACTGAAGTGATTTAATTAGTAGAATTAGCTTATTTAATGATTTTTTTGGAAAGTTTCCTAATTAAGCGCCCTTATTATTAAGGAGAAAGTGTTCTTAACAAATTAGAGTAATCTTCGGAAATTTTATTATCTGATTCCTTTAATGAATTAATTTTTTTGCAAGCGTTCATTACAGTAGTGTGGTCACGGCCGCCAAAGTTATCACCTATTTCAGGAAAACTATGCGATGTTAATTCCCTTGCTAAACACATTGCCATTTGTCTAGGACGAGTTACATTTTGTTTTCTATTTTTAGAGGACAAATCTGCTACCCGAATTTTATAATATTCAGCTACTGTTTTTTGTATATTATCTATATTAACTAGTTTATCTTTGAGTGTAATTAAATCGTGTAACGCTTCTTTAGTAAATTCTGTTGTTATTTCACGCCCCGTAAATTGTGAGTTTGCAATAACGCGCCTTAAAGCCCCTTCAAGATCACGAACATTAAATGGAATTTTTTTCGCAATAAAAAAAGCAACCTCTTGTGGTAAGTTAACATTAACTTGTGCGGCTTTTTTCAATAAAATAGCTGCTCTAGTTTCCATATCAGGAGCTTCTATAGAAACAGGTAAACCACAGCCAAATCTTGATTTTAATCGATCTTCTAGACCAACAATTTCCTTAGGATATTTGTCGCAGGTTAATACGATTTGATGTTTTTTTTCTAATAAGGTATTAAATGTGTGAAAAAACTCTTCCTGAGAGCGTTCTTTTCCAGCGAAAAATTGAATATCATCAATTAACAAGACATCAATGCTACGATAATAATCTTTAAAAGCATTAATCGAGTTTTGCTGTAAGGCTCTAACCATATCCTGAACAAACTTTTCAGAATGTAAATAGACTATGGTTGCCGATGGATTCTTTTGAAAAACCGCATTGCCAATTGCGTGCATAATATGCGTTTTACCTAAGCCTGAACTGCCATAAATAAGTAATGGATTGTATGCTTTTCCTATATTTTCAGAAACCTGAATGGATGCTGCTCGCGCTAATTGATTAGATTTCCCTTCAACAAAGTTTTCAAATGTAAATGCTTTATTAAGAAAATTTGGGCTTATTTTTTTAGCCTCAGCATGTTTATAGCTATTTATAGTGGTTGTTACTGTCGGTGTTCTTGACCCAATCTCGAGATTAAGTTCTAAATTGCCGTTTGAAATATCATGTATTGATTCTTCAATTTTTTCATAGAAATGTTGTTTTACCCAGTCTAAAACAAATCGATTTGGAGCTAATAATTTTAATCTGCCATCAGCTTCAATAGCTTGTAAAGGCCGTATCCATGTACTAAAGTCGGAACTAGAAATTTCATTTTCTAGTTTTATAAGGCAGTTATCCCAAATTGAATTCATTGAATTAGGTGTTAGTTTATTGGTGGTAATGAAAAAAAACGCTAGCTTATCACTATATAGTAATAAAATATTGCACTACAGAATTGACAGTTAATGTGTATTATTTTATCATCCCTAGTCTTTTTTATGTGTTTTTGTTAACACTCAATTTGCTAAGGCCCTATTACTATGAAAAGAACATACCAACCCAGTAAACTTAAACGTGCAAGAACTCATGGATTTCGCGCAAGAATGGCGACTGTAGGCGGACGAAATGTTATAAATGCTCGCAGAGCCAAAGGCCGCGCTAAATTAACGGTTTAGTAGACACTGAGTGACGGAACACAGTTTCAGCTTTCCCCCGCAGTTACGGTTAAAAAAACCAGCTGAATATAAAAAAGTATTTGCTAATCCAGTAAAATCGAGTGATACCTTTTTTACTTTATTAGCCATAAAGAATGATTTCGATCATCCTAGGCTAGGATTGGCAATTGCTAAAAAGAATATAAAAAAAGCCGTTCATAGAAACATGATTAAACGGACTGTCAGGGAAAACTTTAGAATAAAACAACAAGATTTGGGAGCGATAGATATTGTTGTACTGGCGCGCAAGGAAGCTATTGATGCTCCATCCGACTTGTTAAGAAAGTCACTGGAAAAACATTGGCTTAGGTTGGTATCTCGATGCGCTTCATGCTCATAGCAATTATAAAGTTTTATAAGTACTTTATAAGTCCCATGCTTGGCTCAAACTGTCGTTTTTATCCAAGCTGTTCAAGTTATTCCGTAGAAGCACTTCAGTCTCATGGTGCTATTATTGGCTCCTATTTCACACTCAAAAGATTATTAAAGTGCCATCCTTTTCACCAAGGCGGCATTGATAACGTTCCAGAAAAATTTGGTAAAAAGAATGGATAATATAAGATTTATACTGATCGTTACTTTTGCAATGCTGGTATTTATGCTTTGGCAAGCTTGGGAGTTAGACTACGGTCCAAAACCTGAAGTAGCTGCAATTGTGAATCCTGCTGCGCCGGTTAAAGAAGATTTACCATTGGCGTCGACAGATGCAACAATGCAAAAGGAAAATGCTGGACATAATGCTATCGCTATTCCTGATGCTTTGGCTCCGATTGCTAAAACTATAACTGTTAAAACAGATGTCATTGCCCTTGAAATTGATTTACAAGGTGGAACGATTACTAACCTAGATTTATTAAGTTACCCCGTAGAAAAAACAAACTCTCTTGTTGATAAATTACGAGTAATGGTAGGTTTAAATCCTGCTGAAATAAATTCTACGCCAGTACGTTTGTTCGACAATAATCAAGACAAAATATTTGTTGCGCAAAGCGGTTTGATTGCAGGCAGTGGTCTAGCCGCAGCTCCTAACCATTATACGGTTTTCTCAAATGAGAAAGAACATTACACCTTGCAGCCTGGGCAAGATAGCATAACCATCCCTTTAACTTGGACAGATCATAATGGCCTTGTTATTAGTAAATTATTTACTTTAAAGCGTGGAAGTTACGAAATAACACTTGATCAAAAGGTCAGTAATAATTCAGGCAAAGCTTGGTCTGGCAGACAATATAGTCAGTTATTAAGGGCTCCTGATACGGCTGGCAAAGGTAATATGTTGACCGGCGGTATGAGAGCTTATAACGGTGGTGTTATTTATACTGAAAAAAATAAGTATCAAAAAATAAGCTTTGAAGACATGTCGGATGATACTTTAGATGTTGCTACTAAAGGTGGTTGGACAGCTATGATCCAGCATTATTTTGCTTCAGCATGGATACCACCTGCCGATCAAGAAAATCATTTTTACACTAAAGAGCTTAAAGACGGCCGTTATGTGATTGGTACCTATTCGCCATCAGTAACGGTTGAAAGTAACACTGAAACTGAATTTGTTTCACGTTTATTTGCTGGGCCTAAAGTTCAGCCTATGATGGAAGCCTTGGCACCAGGTCTTGAGCTGACGGTTGATTACAGCGTCTTAACCTTTATTGGTAAGCCTATCTATTCGTTATTGAATATAATTCATAGCGCTATTGGTAATTGGGGTTTAGCTATAATGGGAGTAACATTTTGTATCAAATTGTTGTTCTTTCCGTTATCGCAGGCTAGTTTCAAATCAATGGCTAAAATGCGTAAAATTCAACCTCGTCTTAAAGAATTGCAAGAGCGATTTGCCGATGACAGGCCACGTTTCAACACTGAAATGATGGGCTTGTATAAAAAAGAAAAGGTAAATCCGCTGGGTGGTTGTTTACCCATTCTGATACAAATACCTGTGTTTATGGCACTGTATTGGGTATTGAGTGAAACGATTGAATTTCGTCAAGCGCCTTTTATGCTTTGGATACAAGATTTATCAATACAAGATCCTTTTTACATCTTGCCAGTCATCATGGGTATTACCATGAAAATTCAGCAAGGTTTAAATCCTGCACCTATTGATCCGATTCAAGCTAAAGTAATGAAGATGTTTCCTATCGTCTTTACTATTTTCTTCTTGTTTTTTCCTGCGGGTTTGGTTTTATACTGGGTCGTTAACAACACCTTGTCTATTATTCAGCAAACTTATATTACCAAACAAATAGAAAAAGCAGGTTAGGTGCTTATAACACAAGATACTATTGCAGCTATTGCAACACCGCCAGGGAATGGCGGTGTCGGTATCATTCGAATTTCAGGTGCTTTAGTTACTGAAATTGCCAAACGTCTTCTTAATAAATCTTTAATTCCTAGGCACGCCCTGTTTACATCGTTTATAGATGAGCATGGCTGCATCATTGATTCTGGTATTAGTCTTTACTTTCCTGCCCCAGCCTCCTATACAGGCGAAGATATATTAGAGCTCCAAGGGCATGGCGGTTCAGTAGTACTGGATATGTTGTTAAGACGAGTGCTTTCATTAGGTGCTCGATTAGCTAATCCAGGCGAGTTCACCGAACGGGCTTTTTTAAATAACAAACTCGACCTGGCTCAAGCTGAAGCTGTTGCTGATTTGATTGAAAGCAGCACTGAACAATCGGTGCGCTCTGCACAAAAATCCATGCAAGGTGTGTTTTCACAGCAAATCAATGAATTGGTTGCAGAGCTAACTGAGCTACGTATTTATATTGAAGCGGCTATTGATTTTGTCGATGAAGAAATTGATTTCTTAACGGATGGTGTTGTTGAAAACCGTATCATCCGATTATTGCATAGCCTCGAAAAGATACTAAAAACTGCTCAGCAAGGTCGTTTATTACGTGACGGCATGACAGTTGTTTTGGTAGGTAAGCCAAATGCCGGAAAATCAAGCCTTCTTAACGCGCTGACTGGACATGAGGCTGCAATAGTTACGGAAATAGCAGGGACCACAAGAGACGTCCTTAGAGAGCATATTCAGCTAGATGGAATGCCTTTGCATATTATAGATACTGCCGGTTTAAGAGATAGTGATAATTTAATAGAAAAAGAAGGCATGCGTCGTGCGCATGAAGAAATCTTAAAAGCCGATAAAATATTGCTACTTATCGATGCAAGGGAGATTGAGACAGAAGTTATATTAAAAACCTTACCTAGCGATATTGAAATTATAAGGGTATATAACAAGATAGATTTATTGGGTATAAATCCTAAACTAATTCAAGCAGAAAATGGCTACAAGTGTTACCTGTCTATTAAAACGGGGCAGGGCATGGATTTATTAAAACAGCATCTAAAAGAATCTGTAGGTTTTAATGATAATACCAACGATGTTTTTATTGCTAGAAGACGTCATATAGAAGCTATAACAGCAAGTTATCAATTTGTACAAAGTGCTTTAGAGCAACTGCAGCATAATCAAGCGGGTGAATTAGTTGCTGAAGATTTAAGGCAAGCTCAAATGAGTCTTTCTGAAATTACTGGCACCGTTAGTTCTGATGATCTGTTGGGTAAGATATTTTCTAGCTTCTGTATAGGGAAGTAATTGGGTAAAACAACAAAAAACAATACCAATTAAAAAAGGGCTTGTAGCGATACACGCCCTTTTTTATTGCCTGATGATTGGCTTTACCGACCGACATTCCGCCCCTGTGTCATCTTGCTGATATTCAATTAAATTGATAGGGTGAACATATAGCGATTATTTAGGATTAAATAAAAACTGGAATGATCTGAATTCTTGGGTAAATAGTTCTTTATCATTAGGGACAGGTAAGGGAGATGCTTTTTGCACAGCATTTTCAGCTGAACGGTCAAATATTTCGTCGCCACTACTTGATATAACCTCTGCAGATATTACCGTACCATCAGACATTAATTTAACTTTAATAGTACATTTTAGGCCTTCATTAACAGTGGCAGGTCGAATCCAGCTATGCTCTACTTTTTTCTGAATGGCTAGTTTTGCCTGATTTGATTCTGATGCTTGGGCTGCTAATTTATTTTTTGTCGCTTCTGCTGCATCAGCTTCTGCTTTGGCTTGTTTAGCTGCTTCAGCTTTAGCTAGTGCATCAGCTTCCGTTTTTGCTTTAGCAGCCTCAGCTTTAGCCTGAGCTGCTGCTTCTGCTTTGGCTTGTTTAGCTGCTTCAGCTTTAGCTAGTGCATCAGCTTCCGTTTTTGCTTTAGCAGCCTCAGCTTTAGCCTGAGCTGCTGCTTCTGCTTTGGCTTGTTTAGCTGCTTCAGC
>QVQF01000150.1 GCA_003584895.1 Methylococcales bacterium | reverse complement strand
AGAGCATCGCCCTTACAAGGCGAGGGTCGGGGGTTCGAACCCCTCAGCACCCACCAGACTTTGGAGTGGTAGTTCAGTTGGTTAGAATACCGGCCTGTCACGCCGGTGGTCGCGGGTTCGAGTCCCGTCCACTCCGCCAAATTAAAAAAACCCTGAGCCGTTGGTTCGGGGTTTTTTTTTGCTCAACAATTGATTCTTTAGGAATGATCTATGCTGACAAAAATTAGAGAAAAATCACAAGGAGCCCTTGCATGGGTGATCTTGACATTAATTTGTGTACCCTTTGCGTTATGGGGAATTAATAATTATTTGGATACTGGTAAAGAGGCTGCTGTTGCGTCAGTCGGCGATAGGGATTTCTATCAGCGGGATGTGAACAAAGCTTATGAGCAATATAGTCAGAATCTTCAAGGCCTTAGTGTTGATGAGCAAACTTTAAAGACGCAAGCATTGCAAAAACTAATAAAAGATGAAGTTTTATTGCAATACGTACATGCTGAAGGGCTTGTTATAACCGATGATGAAGCGCGTGAATTTATTAAATCGCTACCTTATTTTCAGGTGGATGGTAAATTCAGTGATACACAATATAAAACATTACTAAGTTCACAGCGGATTTCTTCTGGGGAATTTGTAAGTAGAATTAAAAATGCGCTAACTATGGAACAGTTTCAGCATAGTATTATTGATAGTAGTTTTTCTACCCAATATGATGTTGAAGGTTTCTTCAAAATACAAAATCAACAGCGGGATGTTGATTTTGTAGCGGTTCCATTACAGGCATCGGCAGAAAAACCGACTGATGAAGAGATTTCGACTTATTATCAGCAACATCAGGCTCTTTATCAAATGCCTGAGCAAGTATCTGTTGAATATGTTGAGTTAATACTTGAAGACATTGCTAAGAAAGTTGTTTTGAGTGATGACAAATTAAAAGCCTATTATGATGATCAGAAAGAACTGTTTACTAATCCTGAGCGTAGAAAAATAAGCCATATCTTATTCAGCATTAATGACAAAATCACTGAAAAAGAAGCGTTAGAAAAGGCCGTAAAAGCTAAAAATGAATTACAGAATAAAGATTTTTCTGTATTAGCGGCTGAAGTTTCTGATGATAAATTGACAGCCAAAAAGGGCGGTGATTTAGGTTTGTTTAATGTTGGAGTAATGGAGAAATCTTTTGAAGATGCGGCTAGTACTTTGAAATTAGGTGAAGTATCAAATCCGGTGAGATCAGCTTTTGGTTATCATTTAATTAAAGTAACTGAGTTAGTCCCTGGTGGCGTCAAGCCTTTTGATAGCGTTAAGAATGATGTCATTCAAGCGTATCAAAAAGCTCAAGCTGAAAATGCTTTTTTTGAAGCTGGCGAAAAATTAACAGAAATGAGTTTTGAACATCCTGACAGTTTGCAAACAGTAGCCACGAACTTGGGTGTAGCTGTTAAAAAATCGTCCTTGTTTACTAAAGATAAAGGTGAGGGTGTTGCTGCTGAAGATAAGATTCGCAGTACAGCCTTTTCTGAAGAAGTATTGCAGGGTAATAATAGTGCACCCGTAGAGTTAGGTGTGGGTAGGCTTGTTGTCGTTCGACTTTTAGAGCATAAAGCAGCGACCAAACGTGAACTGAGTGAAGTTAAGCAAGATGTAGTTTCTGAATTGACAAAACAAAAAGCTCAATTGCAAACGGATCAAAAAGTAAAGAAAATAACTGAAAAGTTACGTGCTGGCGCATCAATACAGGCTATAGCTGCAGAAAACAATCTATCTGTTAAGGCAGAAAAAGGCTTGGTGCGTGGAAAAAACAAACTTCCTGAGACACTAAGTAATGCTATTTTTAAAGCAGCTAAACCTTTGGAAGGTAAATCGACTATATTTAATGTTGTTTTACCTACTGGTGAACGGTTGATTGTGAGTTTATCCAAAGTAACTGTAGGTACTTTAGGTGAAGATGATAAGAAACAGTTAGAGTTAGCCAAGAAAAATATTGCAAATGCTTTTGGTCAAACTGAATTTAATCAAACATTAAATAGTTTGCAACGTAAAGCTGATGTGACTGTTAACGCTAAAACTCAGACTCAATAACTTCGAGTTGGATCAATAAAAAAAGGGAGCTTATAGCTCCCTTTTTTTATGAATAATTTTTGTTAATTTATGATTGGCTAGCCGCTAATCCAGCAATATTATAGCCACAATCAACATAGGTGATTTCGCCGGTAATACCAGAAGCCAAATCAGAACACATAAATGCCGCCGCGTTACCAACTTCTTCTATGGTAATATTTCTTTTTAATGGAGAAGTATCAGCAGCTTTGTTAAGCATAGACTTAAAGTCATTGATGCCTGATGCCGCTAATGTTCTGATAGGTCCAGCTGAAATAGCATTAACGCGAGTGCCTTCAGCGCCCAAGGCTACCGCCATATAGCGAACATTGGCTTCTAAGCTAGCTTTAGCAACGCCCATAACATTGTAATTAGGGATAGCACGTTCTGCGCCTAAATAACTTAAGGTTAATAATGAGCCATTGCGACCTTGCATCATTGAGCGTCCAGCTTTAGCTAATGCCGTGAAGCTGTATGAACTGACATCATGAGCAATTCTAAAGTTTTCGCGGGTAGTGACATCAACGTAATCACCATTTAGAGCATCACGGGGAGCGAAAGCGACTGAATGTACGATAACGTCTAGGCCATCCCACTGTTCGCCTAATTTTGAAAATACTGTATCGATATGTTCATCAATACTTACATCACATTCAAGTACTATCTTAGAATTGCATTGTTCTGCCATTTCTTCGACGCGACTTTGAAGCTTTTCATTTTGAAAAGTAAAGGCTAATTCAGCGCCTTCTCGGTGCATGGCTTGGGCTATGCCCCAAGCAATAGAACGATTGCTCGCTAAACCTACAATTAATACTTTCTTACCTTGCATGAAACCCATAAACCATACTCCTTATAAATAATGGCTAAATGATGAAATGGGCCAAGTATCTATGATCCCTGTAATGAAGTCCAGAACTTTGTCTGTGCTATAACTCTTAGGTTACGTAGCGTATCTAAGGTGTTTTGCATGTTTTTAATTACAATTTTCAGGGCTTTTAATTTATAAGACGTTTTTGTGCTATTCTCGCAGCAATGAAAATAGATCATTATTAAATCTTTTAGCTATCTAATAAAATCATGAAAAAACAAATAACTACTTGGGATTGGCTGCTTTTTTCATTGCTTATTACGCTGATATTCTCGATATTGCTGGTTATGTACCAAATTGATAGGCAATGGTTGAAGCTCACTGCGATGGAAACTGCGATGTCTGAACAAGCTAAGGATATACGCGAATTACGAAGTACATTGGGTTCTGGTGTAGCGCTGATTGATTCGTCTGTAAAAGGTATAGACTCCAAAGATGTTTCCTTAGCCTTTAAGCGCTCTAATGATGCGGCCAATCTTCCTGATTATGCGCAGGGTGATTGGAGTGTAGAGGCTTTCGGTACTCATTTAAAAACGATTACACCGTTGGTTTCTACCGATGCTTATGCAAACAATGTGCAAAGTTATGTATTAGAAAGTTTGATTAACCGTAATCCTGATACCTTAAGTTGGGAAGGTTTAGTCGCTAAAAACTGGACTATGAGTGAAGATGGCTTAGTTATACGTTTTCAATTGCGTGATGATGTCAATTTTTCTGATGGTATCTCCTTAACAGCTGACGATGTAGTGTTTACCTTTAATTTCATTATGACAGAAGCTATACAAGCGCCGCGTGATCGTGCTTATTTAGAGAAAATAAAATCGGTACAGGCTAATGGAAAGTTTGAAGTGGTGTTTACTTTTAAAGAACCTTATTTTGAAGCCTTATCATTGGCAGGTAGTATGCCAATTTTAGCTCAGCATTTTTATGAACCTTATTTAAAAGAGCCGCAGAAATTTAATGAATCTAAGGGCGTGTTATTTGGAAGTGGCCCTTATAAATTAATGGATGCTAAGAATTGGTCGCCTGATAAGGGTAGCGTAGAGTTGGTGCGTAATGATCATTATTGGGGTGATGTACAGCCTTCTTATCATCGTATCTTGTGGAAAATCATACAGAATGATAGTGCGCGCTTAACCACTTATCGTAATGGTGATATAGATAGCTATGCAGCACGCCCGGTGGAATATCAAACGCTAAAAACTGATGAGCAAATTACCAAAAAGAGTAATAACTTCGAATATATGCCGCCCGTAGTCGGCTACAGTTATATCGGTTGGAATGAATATCGCTCAGCTAAGCCTACACGCTTTGCTGATAAGCGGGTCAGATTAGCTATGACTTATCTGACCGATGTTAATCGAATTATCGGTGATATCTTTTTGGGTTATGCCGAACCTGCGTTGAGTCCTTTTAGCAGCACTGGCAAACAACATGATCATAATTTGCAAGCTTACCGATTTGATCTAGAAAAAGCTAAGGCCTTGCTCAAAGAAGCAGGTTATGAAGATCGTAATAAAGATGGCGTATTAGAAGACTTAAAAGGCCAGCCTTTTGAATTCAAATTGACTTATTTAGAATCTAATGAAGATACCAAGCGTATGGTGTTATTACTAAAAGATTTATACGCTAGAGCAGGCATCAAGATGATTCCGTTTCCACAAGAATGGCCAGTCATGCTGGAAAACCTTGATAAAAAAGACTTTGATGCCATTACCTTAGGCTGGACTAGCGGTATAGAAACCGATTTATATCAGATATTTCATTCTGCTCAGGCGGTCAGTAATGGCGACAATTACATCAGCTATAACAATTCAGTCTTAGATCACTTGATTGATGAAGCACGACGCACCGTTGACGAAAGTAAACGGATGCTTTTGTGGCAGCAAGCTGAGCGCATTATCTATGAGGATCAGCCTTACACTTTTTTAATGCGTCGTAAGAGTTTGTTATTTGTTGATCAGCGCATCCATAACCTGCAAATGACTAAGTTGGGTTTGAATCTTGGCTTATTGCCCTTAGAAAACTATGTGCCTAAAGCTCAACAAAAATATACCCAATAACCGGTCGCTATTATGCTGATTTATTTATTACGGCGCGTGTTGTTGATGATCCCCACGTTACTGGGGATTACTGTTTTGGTGTTTACAGTGATGGCGATGTCGCCGGGCGGTATCAGTGCTCAGACTTTAGTCGGTGGTATGGATATGAAGCCCCAAGAAAAGCAAGCTTTACTCAACTATTACAATAAACGCTATGGTTTGGATAAGCCTGCACCGTTGCAATATCTGCATTGGTTAAATAATGTCTTGCCTATCGGCTTTGTAATGGATGAGCAAGGCCATCAAGGTGAGTTTTCTTTTAGCAAAGGCATGGATTTGGGTACTAGCTTTCAATATGGACGACCCGTAGCGGATATCTTAGTCGAACGTATTCCCATCACCTTATTATTGAATCTAGTCACTATTCCGGTCACTTATTTAATTGCTATTTTTGTTGGCATGAAGTCAGCAACGCATCGAGGCGGCCATTTTGATGTCGGCATGGGTATGTCGATGCTGGCCTTATGGTCGATTCCTACTATGTTAGCGGGCGTATTGTTATTAGGCTTCTTCGCTAATATTCAGCATTTTCAGTGGTTCCCAACCTCAGGTATTAGTAGCAGAGAAGCTTTAGATATGCCTTTTTTACCGCATTGGGGGGCGTCGGGTTTTGTGCGAGGTTTCTTGCTTGATCGTTTATGGCATTTGGTGCTACCGGTCTTGTGTTTGTCTTATGGCGGTTTTGCCGCCTTAGCCAAGTTGACGCGCACCTCGATATTAGAAAACCTGCATTCTGATTATGCTCGGACTGCCCGCGCTAAAGGTTTAGCTGAACATGATGTCTTATGGCGGCATGTGTTTCGTAATAGTTTATTACCGCTGATTACTATCTCGGCGGGTTTATTACCGAGTCTGTTAGCGGGTTCTTTGATTGTAGAACATATTTTTAGTATTGATGGTATGGGGCAGTTGGCGGTGGAGGCCGTTAAAGGTCGTGATCGAGAACTTGTGCTATCTATCACTTGGGTCAGTGGTTTCCTTACCTTAATCGGTTATTTACTGGCCGATTTTTGTTATACCTTAGCTGATCCTAGGGTTAGTTATGATTAAAACTATATTGGGTGGTGAATCTTATGCGGCTCGTGTTTGGCGTAAAACCCGAAACGGAGTCGGTGTTGAAGTTGGCTTAGCTTGGATAGGCTTATTAGTGTTCGCTGCGGTCTTTGCGCCTTTCTTAGCCAACTCTATGCCTTTATTAATGAGTAAGGATGGCATCATCTCTGCGCCAGTCTTACATTATTTGTCGATAGAAGATGCGTGGGTATTGACGACTTTTTTTATTGCGTTGTTAGTGTATAGAATAAAACTCAAGGCAGGTCAGCGCGTGGCCTTGTTTTTGTTAAGCGCTATTATTGCGGCTGTTTTAGTCAATGTGTATGTTAACCCTCCTAAGCTGGTCATTTATGATGACTTTCGCAGTGCAGCTTATACTGAAGTCGATTGGCGTATTATGCCGCCCATCCCTTATGCGCCTACCGATTATTTACGTGATTTAGTTAGTAAAGGCTTAGAAGCTCCTTTTGAAACCACCGGTCATTTGCATCTGATGGGTACGGAAGAAAATGGTGCGGATGTATTAAGTCGGATGATACATGCCTGTCGTATTGCCTTAAGCATAGGATTGATTGCTTCCGGCATCGCCTTATTTATCGGTGTCATCGTCGGCGGTTTAATGGGTTATTTTTCGGGCATCGCCGATATGCTGGGGATGCGTTTAGTCGAGATATTTGAAGATATTCCCACGCTGTTTTTATTGCTGACTTTTGTGGCTTTCTTCGGACGTAGCTTGTATATGATGATGGTGATTATTGGTATTACCGGTTGGTCAGGATACGCACGTTATGTACGCACAGAGTTTCTTAAACTTCGTAAGCAAGATTATGTGCAAGCAGCTGTTGCTAGTGGCTTACCCTTAAGTTCTATTTTGTTTAGACACATGTTGCCTAATGGTATTGCGCCTTTATTGGTGGCGGTTAGTTTTGGTATCGCTGGAGCGATTTTGTCAGAAGCGACCTTAAGTTTTCTAGGACTAGGCGTGGTAGATGCTCCCTCTTGGGGACAAATGCTAGATCAGGCGGTGAAGTCATCTAGCTTTAATTGGTGGATGGCGGTGTTTCCTGGTGGCGCGATCTTCATGACGGTATTCGCCTATAACTTGATAGGCGAGGCGTTTCGAGATGCTATTGATCCTAAGCTTTCAGATGATTCAGGAACAGAGTGATGAGTCAGTCATTGCTGGAAGTTCGCAATCTACGTACTTATTTAAAAGCCGGTGCTAGGCAAGTTAAAGCCGTAGACGATATCAGTTTTAACATTCCTAAAGCTGAAACCTTTTGTTTAGTCGGTGAGTCGGGCAGTGGTAAGTCAGTCAGTGCCTTATCGGTGATTCGTTTGTTGCCAGAGGGTGTGGCAACGCATCCTTCAGGTGAAATCATATTCAATGATCAGGACTTACTAAAGCTCGATGATGCAGGTATTCGTGCTGTGCGTGGTTCGCAAATAGCCATGATTTTTCAAGAGCCGATGACTTCGCTTAATCCGGTATTAAGTATAGGTGAGCAAATTACCGAAGCCTTATATGCGCATAGGCCCGATATCAGTGATTCAGAAGCGGAACAGCGCACTATCAAGGCCTTGGAGCAAGTACAGATAGCCCATGCCATCAGGCGCTTTCATGATTATCCACACCAATTGTCCGGTGGACAGCGCCAACGAGTGATGATCGCGATGGCCTTAGCTTGTGAGCCGCAATTATTGATTGCGGATGAGCCGACCACCGCTTTAGATGTTACGGTACAAGCCGAGATTTTACGGCTGATGCGTCAGATACAAGATGATACAGGCATGAGTATGCTGTTTATTACTCATGACTTTGGCGTAGTCGCTCAGATGGCTCAGTGGGTAGGTGTGATGCAGCAAGGACAATTAGTCGAGTCTGGGAGTTGTGCGTCCGTGTTGCATAAGCCCCAACATGCTTATACTCAACAGTTACTCGCTGCGTTACCTGAGAATTTAGTCAAGCCTAAGCTGCATGCAGCGTTTGAGCAAAAGAGCCCAGCAACACCCTTACTCAGTATTCGAGATCTAAAGGTCTGGTTTCCTATCAATAAAGGCTTGTTACGGCGCACAGTTGATTATGTGCGCGCCGTCGATCAGGTATCTTTAGATATTTTCCCCGGTCAAATCGTTGCCTTAGTGGGTGAGTCAGGTTGTGGTAAAACCACTTTAGGTAGGGCGGTATTGCAATTAGAGCCACCGACCTCGGGCAGTATCAAGTTTCGTGATCAAGAATTAATAGGTCTATCTGCACGGACATTACGACCCTTAAGACAAAAGATGCAAATTGCCTTTCAAGATCCACAGTCCTCATTGAATCCACGTTTGCTGATAGAAACCACCTTGACCGAGCCTATGAAAGTTCACGGCATCGGCGATAGTCATGAGCAGCGTATTGAGCTGGCGAGTGAGTTATTGGAAAGTGTACAGCTTAATAGAGACTTTTTATGGCGTTATCCTCATGAGTTTTCAGGAGGACAGCGTCAGCGTATAGGTTTGGCGCGTGCCTTGGCACTTAACCCAGAATTCATTGTTTGTGATGAAATTACCAGTGCCTTAGATGTTTCTGTACAGGCAGAGATTTTACAATTATTGCTAAGTCTGCGGCAGCAACGTCAGCTTACTTTGTTATTTATCACCCATAATATTGGTGTAGTCGAATACTTAAGTGATCAAACGGTGGTGATGTATCAAGGTAAGATCGTAGAGCAAGGTGACACCGCTCAAGTTTGCCAGCAGCCTCAGCACCCTTATACTCAGAAATTATTGGCGGCAGTGCCAAGGTTAAAAATCATTCTTTAGGGTGGTTTTTATAACTGCCCACAGTTAAGTATTCTGGGTGCCTGGAGTAAAACAGCTTCAGCTGTTTTAAAATGCTGAGCTGAAACTCAGCGTTCCTAGTGCTTTAGTACATCAACATTACAACCAGCTTTTTCTTTATTAGCCACGCAATCATAATCCCGCATTGATTTTTTATAGGCGTTGGCTATACAGCCTATCGTTGTTTTACAGGCATATTTAGCTTTTATTGAAGCCAGCCAAATATCTTTGGTTATGACAGGATCAATAGCCTTAGCATTTTTATAAAGCTGCATGTTTTCATTATCTAAGTGAGCTAAATCAGCAGTATTGCAAATGGTTATATCGGTAGGTTTGGTCGCGATACTGCAATTAAAACTGGGCGTAGATTGCTTAGCGAGCAGTTCTACGGTGGCTGTTTTTGTGATTGCTTGAGGTGCTGTTAGCTTTTTGGGTTCTAATTCAACAGGCTTCGCTACGGGCAAGTCTATGTTTAGCTTTACGTGATCTTTATTAATAATAGTAGGCGTTTGTTCTATATTAACTTGTGGTGACACGGCCTCAGTAATTAGAGGTTTAGGTGGCACAGTGACAGCAGATGCACCCGCTGCTTTAAGTTCTAAAGTCGGTTTTAACAGTACTGCCGTGACGATTTCATCTAGCAGATGTGCAAACGGCGCACTTACAAATTCAACAGTGGGCGTTTTTAGTCCTTTAGTCGTTAGTACGGAATAATCGATATTTTGTACAAATACATTATTGCCATTATCAAATTGTAATTGTTTTGCGTAGGGAATAATTCTTAATTGATGCTGAGTGTCTCGGACTAAATCAACGTCCGTCAGCATAGGCGGTGGTACGGTAATTTTTAATTGTGCAGAGCAACTGCTTTTATGCCCATCTATATCTTGTTTTACTTTCTTTATATTTTCAAGGTTAATGCGAACTTGAGCTAAGGTCGCTTTGATTTTTATTGTTCCAAAAATATTTGCGCCATCGTAATAGTCATTTTTCTTTACCGAGGTTAATTGAATAGCCTGTTCAGTCAGTATGTTATCCAGCGCTTGTTCTGTTTCTGATATCGAGCAGTATTCTATAGGCGAGTTGCAAGCAGATACGAGTAAGCTGATAAAAAATAAGGCAGTGAGGGTGTTTTTTTTCATTTTTAGGCTATTGGAATGGGCGCTTATGTTAAAGGGTCACATGATTGTATTGCCTCGATTAATTCCATAAGCTATCGCCGTTAATAAAATTAGTTAAGCAAGTTTGTATTAATACGTATTGTTTCAAGTTTGTGGCTTCAAAAAAGTAGTTCATTTACTAAAGCTATTTAGTCGAATTGAAGTAAGTTTTGCAAGCTTTTTAAATATTATCATCATTGATATCTTAAACGATACACGCTGTATTAAATATTTTGTACGCTTGGTAAATATATAGCACAAAGTGCTATACCTTTCTCAGGTTCATAGTTATAGTTCAACGTGCTTAATATAAAGTATACAGCTCTATTGTTATGGCGCCTCAGTAGCTACAGTGTAGATTTAAATCCCCTGATAGGCTGTGTCATAGCTTGGTGACTCCAGTTTTTAAAAAGCCAATGAATCAGCAGGCTACATGCAAAAACAGCTTAGTTTTCGGCGTAAGTGTTGATTAAAAACTGTTTAATATTAATAAGCGCATTTCAGTTGATCCAACTACTGCTATATCAGTACAGTTTGCTAAGTAATATCTAGTATGTCTATGGCAAATAATAAGGAAAAAGACTACAAAAATAAATACCCTCTACAGAGTGTTTTAGCTAAAGGTTTTAGGTATTGATGGTGTTTTTACAGATCGGTAGCGGCGTAGTTTATATCTTTAAAGACTCTGTTATTAATTGCAGTGCTTTTGCTACGCCCTGATCTTTTTGCATCATCAGTCTAGCTTGTTGTGCTTTTTCAGTCATAACGATTGAAGCTATCACGGCTCTAATGCCTGTAGCTAAACTCATCGCTGTCACCTTTTTTGCTGGCAAAGGCTTTCCTGCTAAACCCAAGGCTTGCAATTGCTTCGCCCAATAGAGTTGTTCATCCATAAACGGCACGACTATTGAAGGGCAACCAGCACGAGTAGATGCATGACTTGTGCCTGCGCCACCATGATGCACAACGGCAGCGCAGTGCTCAAAGACTCTTTGATGTGGATGCTTGCCAATAAAATAGATATTATCTAATTGAGTATCAGCCAAATACCGTTCAGAACTGCTTTGAATGATGGCTCGACAACCGGCTAAATTAACGGCTTCAACAAATAAATCCATCGCCCACTCTGGTACTGCTGCTTGCAAGCTACCAAAAGTCATATAAATAGGTTTAGATCCACTGGCAAAGAAATCAGTCAATGTTTGAGGGAAATTCCAGTGCTGAGTGTCTTCTGTTAGGTTTAAAAAACCACAGTCTTGATGATTCGAAGACCATAACTCAGAATGACGACAGAACAGCGGATCGACCGCCACCAGATTTAACTGTTGCGAAGTCAATAATTCGGACAAGATGTTTTTAGGTGGCAGCGCACCGGCTTCTAGCCATAAGCGTGTTAAAGGTTTCTTGAGTGTCCAATTAAAGACCTTATCCAATAAAGCCCAACTAATTTTATTAACATAAATGCCTAAATCAGGAAAACTAATCGGCGGTACTGCAGGATTAGGCACAGCCACATGACAAAACATCACGCTGATAAAAGGTTTATGCTGCTGCAAGGCTGCTAATTTTAAAGGATATAAAAAGTGATGGCCGATCACGTAATCATTTTCAGCGACTAGCTGCTGAGCCGCTGCATAAATATCAGCCTCATAAATAAAAAAGGCTTCATCTAATAAAGCTCTTAACCATTGCAAAGGATGCATCTTAAAGGAGCGCTGGGCAAAACCTTGCATATCAAAATCAACTACCTCTGGTACTTGTCGATAAGCTAAGCCCATTTGATCGCAGATAGGTTGATAATTCTGGTTATCAATACTGCTAACTACCAAAGTAACTTGATGTCCTTGTTTTTGTAGCCCATCTGCAAGTGCTAATAAAGGCCTGATATCACCATTAGAGCCCCAAGTTTGTATGCCGATTTTCATGTGATAAGTTTTGACTATACCGCTGTTTTTAAACTTAAATTGTTGAGTGTGAATTCAACCACTCTTTTAATGCATTATTCATACGGGTTTGCCAACCTGCTCCTGTGGCTCTAAATGCGGTTAAAATTTCTTTATCTAAACGAATAGCAACTTGTTCTTTATTGGCCGTACCTGCTGGACGGCCGACTTTTCTCTTTTCTATTTCTTGTCTCATCAAGATAGACGCATCTGGTGAATCCTCATCGTCTTCAGGTTCCATATTAGTCAATTTAGCTTGATGTAAATAATCTAGGTCTGTTTTTGATAATTGATTGTCACGTAATACTTT
>QVQF01000205.1 GCA_003584895.1 Methylococcales bacterium | reverse complement strand
GAATATTTTTTATGAAAAAAAGCAATAATTGCGATAACAGTAGGCAAAAGAATATAAACAGTCCTTGTTGTAGCATCGGAAAATGACGAAGTCTTTTATGTAGGTTAAGGCATAAGTAAATAATTAGAGCATAGGCTAAAGCATACTGTCCTAATAATCGTCCAGTTAACACATCTGTTAACAATCCAAAAGTCCAAGCATGAAAGATGCCAACACGCTCGGGTAGAGTAAGTGACCAATATATTAATGTAAGTAGTACCCAGTCTGGATTGAAAACCGCCATATTTCCAGGTAAGGGTATGATTCGTAAGCACATAGCTAGCGCTAAGGTTATTGAAATCTTAATGAAGCCTGACGTATTATTTGTTTTCATGGTTAGTGGATTCTAACTTGTTTTCTGTCGGCTTGGAAATTAGTGGTACTGGAGTGGACTTACTCCAGACTATCATAAGTTCACGATTTCTATCCAATAAGGCCTTTGGTGTGGCAGTAATGGTTGCGAAAGCTTTGTTAGGTTGTGAGGTGAAGTCATCAACTACAGCAACAGGGTAGCCGTGAGGGAAGTTCCCTCCTAATCCTGATGTTATTAGTAAGTCACCTGGTCGTATATCAGCGTTACTAGGTAAAAAAGGTAGAATTAATTTATTTGTTTGGCCACTACCAACGGCGATAGTTAATAATCCGTTACGATTGACCTGTACGGGAATCGCGTGATTTGGGTCAGTAATTAGCATGATTTCAGATGTCATGGGTAGGGCACGAAAAACCTGGCCGACAACACCATTGGCATCTAAAACCGGTTGTTGAGGATGTACGCCAAAACGAGTACCCTTATTGACGACAACAATATGTTCATAAGGCGCCATGTTGACAGATAATAATTCTGCAACTAAGACCTGTTCCCCCAGTTTAAATGAGTTTTCAAGTAATGCTCTTAAGCGAATGTTTTCATTCTCTAATGCTGAGAACTTAAGTAATCTGGCTTGATGAGAGAGTTGTTCTTCACGTAATCTTTGATTTTCCTTTTTCAGGCTTTGATACGAGTTAATAGAGTCTGTGGTCTGTTCAATCACTACTGAGGGTAAATCAACTAAATATTTTAAAGGATCGACAAAAAAAGATAAGGTGCTGCGGAGCGTATTAATATTTGGGCTTTTTTGATCGAATGCCAGTAATGTAATTGAAGCTAATACGGCTACCAGTACGCGTGTGTTGATAGAGGGGCCGGTGGCAAATATAAGTTTTATAGAAGATGCCTCGTAGAAGTACAGTAACTCTGGGATTATCAGTTTGGGGTGGGGATTTAATCTAGATTTCCCGCTAAAAGTTGATTAAGGTATTTATTAATAATCCCTACAAAAAGTTATTGAGCTTTGTGCAGGGAGTTAAGCTGAAAAGGTGTAGGTAATATAATTACTCTAATGAGAAATTTGAAAGACCTTTTTTATTTAGCATTTCTAGAATCATGCCGCCGCCTCTAGCAACACAGGTAAGAGGGTCATCGGCGATATGTACTGGCAGACCAGTTTCTTCTGCAATTAGTAGATCAATATTTTTCAATAAAGCACCACCTCCTGTCAAGTAGATGCCACGAGTAGCAACATCAGAGCCTAATTCGGGAGGAGTTTGTTCTAATGCTACTTTTACAGCCCTCACTATGCCAGATAATGATTCTTGTAATGCTTCTAAGACTTCATTGCTGTTTAAGGTAAAGCTGCGAGGT
Organism: Methylococcales bacterium; assembly: GCA_003584895.1. Classification (GTDB taxonomy): domain Bacteria; phylum Pseudomonadota; class Gammaproteobacteria; order Methylococcales; family Methylomonadaceae; genus Methylobacter_C. The sequence continues at coordinate 10,648 of QVQF01000205.1, read as the reverse complement.
ACACCTTCGGTTAAGTTACGACCTTTAACTTCGATTTCTTTAACTTCGTTAGCAGGGTATGCCGTGCCAATTTCAATCTTAATTCTTTCAGCGGTCGTTTCACCGATGAGCATCCCATAATTTCTGCGTACATAATTAATAATAGCTTCATCAAAACGATCGCCACCGATACGAACAGAATTTGAGTAGACTGTGCCATTCAGAGAAATAATAGCCACTTCTGAGGTTCCTCCACCTATATCCAAAACCATAGAGCCACTGGCTTGATCGACAGGTAAGCCCGCACCAACGGCTGCTGATATGGGTTCTTCAATAAGGTAAACTTCGCGGGCACCAGCCATTGCTGCTGATTCTCTAATGGCGCGGCGTTCAACTTGAGTTGAACCACATGGCACACAAATTAGAATACGTGGACTGGGTCGTAACCAACGATTTTTCTTATGAACTTTTTCGATAAAAAAACGTAGCATACGTTCAGTGATAGCAAAGTCAGCAATGACACCATCTTTTAAGGGACGAATCGCTGTGATATTGCCGGGTGTGCGTCCAAGCATTTGTTTAGCTTCAGTACCTACTGCAGCGATTGTTTTCGAGCCGCGAATTTTGTCATCTTTAATAGCAACAACTGAAGGTTCATTGAGTACAAGTCCTTGCCCAGGAATATAGATCAATGTATTAGTAGTGCCGAGGTCTATCGAAAGATCATTAGAGAAAAGACCGCGAATTCGTTTGAACATTTTTAGCTGTTTCCTTTAATCAATGTTTTTTCAGATTTATAGAAGATACTCTATCAATCAAGTGGGTATTTAAGCAAGATGTAACTTGGATATTTGTAGTAATATACGCGGCAAAGATGAGAGACACAAGGCGAAATGTGGTGAGAACTACAACAGTTATGTCGTTTGACGGCAGAAAACAATCGTTTTTTGTGTGTAGCTAATCTAAAAGCTGCATTTCGAAACATAAAATATTTATTGTTAGTCTGTTTAAAATTAAACGAAGGAGAGAGCATGTCATTAACTGCAGATGATGTAAATAAGATTGCGCATTTGGCACGATTGGGGATTGATAAACAAGATGTAGGTGCCTATGCCAATGATTTATCAGGTATGCTCGATTTAATGATCCGAATGAGTGAAGTCAATACAGATCATGTTGAGCCTATGGCTCATCCAATGGATCAAGCGCAACGTTTAAGAGCTGATGAAGTCACTGAGATAAATCAGCGAGAAGCTTTTCAGGTGATAGCACCACAAGTTGAAGCGGGACTTTATTTGGTTCCCAAAGTGATTGAATAAGGGATATACACTTCATGCATACTAAAACACTCGCAGAATTAAGTTTAGGTTTACAGGCAAAGACATATTCTAGTGTAGAGCTCACCCAGTTCTTTTTAAATCGAATTGATCAGCATCAACAACTTAACAGTTATATTACAGTGACTCCAGAACTGGCTTTGGCTCAGGCTAAAGCTGCAGATCAACGAATAGCTAATGGGATGTCCGATCTATTAACCGGCATACCCATCGCTCAAAAAGATATATTTTGTACTCAGGGTGTAATAACGACCTGTGGATCTAAAATGTTAGCTAATTTTAACGCACCTTATAGCGCGACCGTTGTAGACAAATTCAATCAGGCCGGCGCGGTCATGTTAGGTAAGCTCAATATGGATGAGTTTGCTATGGGTTCTTCTAATGAAACCAGTTATTTCGGCTCTGTTAAAAATCCTTGGAACATTAATACCGTTCCTGGTGGCTCATCGGGTGGTTCGGCTGCTGCGGTTTCTGCAAGGTTGGCTGTTTGCGCTACAGGTACCGATACTGGTGGCTCTATTCGTCAGCCAGCTGCTTTGTGTGGTATTACTGGTTTAAAACCAACTTACGGTCGTGTGTCTCGTTATGGCATGATTGCTTATGCATCTAGTCTTGATCAAGGTGGTCCCATGACGCGCAGCGCTGAAGACGCCGCGATCATGTTACAAACTATGGCAGGTTTTGATGAAAAAGATTCTACCAGTGTCGATATACCTGTACCTGATTATCGAATAGGCTTAAATAAGTCCTTAGTAGGTCTAAAAATTGGTTTACCTAAAGAATTTTTTGGTGAAGGTTTAGATGAAAATGTCGCTGCAACATTGGCTAGCGCTATTGCTGAATATCGAAAGTTAGGTGCTGAAATCATAGACATCTCTATGCCTAATTTAAAATTAGCCATCCCTGCTTATTATGTGATTGCGCCTGCTGAATGTTCAGCTAATCTATCTCGCTTTGATGGAGTGCGTTACGGTTATCGCTGTGAAAGTCCAGTTGATTTAACTGATCTTTATACGCGCTCGCGTGGCGAAGGCTTTGGTAAAGAAGTCAAACGTCGCATACTGATGGGAACTTATGCCTTGTCGACAGGTTATTACGATGCCTATTATTTAAAGGCACAAAAAATCCGCCGCTTAATCAGTGAAGACTTCAAAGCTGCATTAGCTACCGTGGATGTCATCATGGGCCCAGTCACACCCAGTACCGCTTTTGGTATAGGAGAGAAAATGGATGATCCTATTGCCATGTATCTTTCAGATATTTATACCATCGCTATTAATCTTGCGGGTGTTCCAGCCATGTCTATTCCAGCGGGCTTTGTCGCGGGTATGCCGGTTGGCTTGCAATTAATTGGCGATTATTTTTCCGAAGACCGATTATTGAACATTGCCCATCAGTATCAACAAGTAACGGATTGGCACAACTTTATACCCACTGGTTTTGAATAAGGAGATAACAATGGAATGGGAAACAGTCATCGGTTTAGAGGTGCATGCGCAACTCGCTACGCGCTCAAAAATATTTTCAGGAGCCGCCACAGTTTATGGTGCAGAACCTAATACTCAGGCTTGCGCAGTTGATTTAGGCTTGCCTGGTGTATTACCTGTATTAAATCAAGAAGCGGTGCGTATGGCTGTCATATTCGGCATGGCTATTGAAGCGCATATTGCTCCTTATTCAGTCTTTGCCAGAAAAAACTACTTTTATCCTGATTTACCTAAAGGCTATCAAATTAGCCAGATGGATCACCCGATAGTCGGAGTAGGGCACTTAGATATAGAAATCGATGGACTGATCAAACGTATAGGCGTTACTCGTGCGCATTTAGAAGAAGATGCCGGTAAATCACTGCATGAAGATTTTCATGGCTTAACCGGTATCGACTTAAATCGTGCCGGCACACCCTTATTGGAAATTGTTTCTGAGCCGGATATGCGTACAGCAAAAGAAGCCGTAGCCTATATGCGAAAATTGCATGAGTTAGTACGTTATCTAGGTATTTGTGATGGCAATATGCAGGAAGGTTCTTTTCGCTGTGATGCCAACGTCTCGGTGCGCCCTAAAGGCCAAGTAGAATTTGGTACGCGTGCGGAAATTAAAAACATTAATTCTTTTAAGTTTGTAGAAAAAGCCATCAATCATGAAGTTGAACGGCAAATAGCCTTGATAGAAAGTGGCGGTAAAATCGTACAAGAAACCCGCTTATATGATTCAGTAAAAGATGAAACGCGCTCCATGCGTAGCAAGGAAGAAGCTAATGATTACCGCTATTTTCCTGATCCAGATTTATTGCCGGTTATTATCGATGAAGCCTTTAAAGCCCAGATAAAAGCGGAATTGCCAGAATTGCCAGAAGCCAAAAAACTACGTTTTAAAGCGGAATATCATTTAGATGAAGAAAGCATAGCAATACTGACTGTTACGCGTCCTTTGGCGGATTATTTTGAAGCCGTGTATAAAAAGTCAGGCTGTGAAGCTAAGCTTTGTGCTAATTGGATTACTGGCGATTTGTCGGCGGCACTTAATAAAGCTGGGTTAGAGATTAACGCATCACCGATTAACGCTGAACGTTTGTCAGGCTTATTAGCCCGGATTAGTGACAATACCATTTCCGGAAAAATAGCTAAGCAGGTATTTGAGCTTCTATGGCAATCAACTGCTAACGCAGATGACATTATCGCTGAACAAGGTTTAACACAAATTAGCGACACAGGTGCGATTGAGACTATCATTGATAAAATCATTGCTGATAATCCAAGTCAGGTAGAGCAATACCGTAGCGGTAAAGATAAAATGTTCGCCTTTTTTGTCGGGCAAGTCATGAAAGCCATGCAGGGCAAAGCTAATCCAGCTGAAGTGAATAAAATGCTTAAAGAAAAATTAAATAGTTAAACTTAATGCAGTATGCCGGCATGATGGTCTGCATACTGCTGGAGTTTAACTATAGAATTTTTCAATACAGTGCTTCTTCACACTCAATTCTCTACAGCAAAAGACGTGTAATAACTTACGTTGAATTAAAGTAACCTATGGGTACGTAATTCAAAAATAAGAATTTTTGTTTCAATTATGCTAATTATATCTAGATATAAAATAACTAGTTTTTATATTTAAAAAGCTGTGATTGTTAAGAGTAGGTTGTTACTTTAGTACCCACAGTTTTTACCTGTCTGAGTAGTGTGTAAATGAATGCGAGCGACAGGCGTTCTATTTTTAGCCTCAGTTGCAGGCAAGTATTGTGGTTTGTTATGTGTTTTTTTTTTTTGAATTGCAGCGTGAGTGCAATGCGAGAATTTTTAGGTAATAAAAAAGCCCTTGGTTATTACCTAAGGGCTTAAATTATATGGTGGCGATAGGTGGATTTGAACCACCGACCCCGGGGTTATGAATCCCGTGCTCTAACCAACTGAGCTATATCGCCATTTTAACTGGCTTGTGCAAAGACTGGGAATTATAAATACCCACCGATATTTTGTCAAACATTGAATCTAAAATGTACTACGTCACCATCTTTAACGATGTAATCTTTACCTTCAAGGCGCCATTTTCCAGCATCTTTAGCACCTTGTTCGCCTTTGTAAGTTATGAAGTCTTGATAAGAAATAACTTCGGCGCGAATAAAGCCTTTCTCAAAGTCACTGTGGATGACGCCAGCAGCTTGCGGAGCTGATGCGCCCACAGGGATAGTCCACGCTCTAACTTCTTTGACGCCGGCGGTGAAGTAGGTCGCAAGATTTAATAGCGTGTAGCCGGCTCTGACGACCCTATTTAGCCCTGGCTCTTCTAGACCTAAGTCATCTAAAAACTCTTTCTTTTCTTCGTCATCCAATTGTGCGATCTCAGCTTCTATGGCTGCGCAAATAGCGACTACTGTGGCACCTTCTTTGTCTGCAAAGGCTTTTACTTTATCGAGCAAGGGATTATTTTCAAAACCATCATCTTGCACATTAGCGATATACATAGTGGGCTTAAGCGTTATTAAGCAAAGGTCTTTAAGTAAGGCTTTCTCATCATCAGTAAGCGCTAAATTACGTGCAGGTTCACCAGCATCAAGTTGGTTGTAGACACGCTCAAGTACTAATTTTTTAGCCAATTCATCTTTATTGCCTGTTCTGGCTATTTTAGTGGCTTTAAGTAAGGCTTTTTCAACCGAGGCCATATCAGCTAGAGCCAATTCGGTGTTAATGACTTCTATATCTGAAAGTGGATCTACTTTTCCAGCGACGTGCACAACATTGTCATCATCAAAACAGCGAACAACATGGGCTATAGCATCATTTTCACGGATGTTAGCTAAAAATTTATTACCTAAACCTTCACCCTTAGAGGCGCCAGCAACAAGGCCGGCAATATCTACAAATTCAATGGTGGTGGGCAATACGCGTTCAGGTTTAACTATTTCTGCAAGTGCATCCATTCTGAGGTCAGGCACAGGTACAACGCCAACGTTGGGATCAATGGTGCAGAATGGATAATTTTCAGCGGCAATTTTAGCTTTGGTTAATGCATTAAACAGGGTTGATTTACCAACATTGGGTAAACCTACGATTCCACAATAAAGTGCCATAAAGATCTCTTGAGTATTTTGAGTTAATAAAGTGTGTGCAGTATGAGGCTAAGCTAGTAATTATAGTGTTGCCGCAGAATTCTGTAGTTAAAGATACGCTACAGGATTAAAACTAGTCACTGTGCATGCTTAAAATGTAGCGTATGCATAAATTATGATTCACATTGAGTCAGCACTTTGAAGCTGATTGAACAAGATCAATGATTCATTAAGGGGAGTCTTAAAGTAGTGATGATTTAAGGCAGAATTATGGCTGACGAAATCATTAAATGCGCATGATGGTAATAATTTTACGAGTAAGTCGTTCAAATATATCCCGAAATTGACAGTTTCTCGTGGCTCAGGTTTTCTTTGCAAGCCACGAGTAGCAACATAATTCAATCTTAGTTAAGCATTAACAGATGCAATGATCTCATTAAAACCTTCAACCTTAGCTTTTCCGGTCTTAACTAGTTCGATGCCATTATCAACAATCATTTTGCAAAGATTAGGTGTTTTATAAACGATAAAGCATAAATAGCCGACTACAGGTATGGAAATCAATGCGCCAATAAAACCATGAAGACCTACTACTGCCATTAGCTTGATGAGTAATGCAATGGCATCTAATGGTAATAAAACCATAGCACCAAAATAGACAATAACTATAAATGTAAACTGTACAAAAACCACAAATTGAAGAAGTCTTACTAGCGCAACATTAACTTTTTTCATATAACCTTTGATCCTAATAGCTTTAATAGGCCTTGTTAGTTAGTCAGTAGTCATTGAATGCACTATTTTCTAAACTAAAAGCTCGAATTTTGAACGAAAATTATACCTGAAAAGCACTTAAACTAAGTCAAGTTTCTTCTTAATTAAGAAAAAACGATATAAAACTGAGCCTGCTATAAAGCCACCTACATGAGCCCACCAAGCAACATCGACATGAGTGTTTGTAAAAACAATAGCTGTTGTCGCCTTATATAGCTGCAATAAAACCCATAAGCCTAAAAAAGTGATAGCCGGAACAGGAATTAATAATGGCGGAAAAAAAACGATAACACGCTCGTAGGGGTATAAGAAAAAATAAGCAGCAAGTACGCCAGCGATAGCGCCTGATGCGCCAATAACGGGTATGGTGAGAGTGGGGTCAAAATAGCACTGCAATGCTGTTGCAAAAGCTCCGCAGCTTAAATAAAAAATTAAAAAAGGAATGCGTCCCATTCTATCTTCAACATTGTCAGAAAATATCCATAAAAACCACATATTAAACAGTAGGTGTACCCAAGTTGCATGTAGGAATAAATTACTAAAAAAAGACAAATAGCCATCAAAGGGTAGTTCAGGGATCTGCGATGTATAACGTAGCGGTATCATGCCGTAGTGATTAAGTATATCGACAGCGTTTTGATCGGGTATTAAGTTCATTACAATAAAGGTAGTTATACAAACTGCCATTATTGACCAAGTTACTAAGGGCTTGGAGTAACAAGGTGCTGTATCTCTAATTGGAATCATTGCTTTTACCTCTGTGTATGTTGATAAACAGTTGACGTAGGTACAGTTAGTTAATGTTGGCGCTATTTAAACTGGCACGATAAACCCGCATTAAGGCGACAAAGGCGAGTAAATCATAAAAGCTGTGGATAATGATGGGCGTTAATAAATTTCTTTCGCCAGCATAATCCATTGATAAGCCGAGATAAATACCAACTAAAGCGGCTAACGCTGCATAAAGTGGGGTGACAGCATGAACTAAGCCAAAAAGCATGTTACTGACGATTAAACCTGCGGCTAAGCCCCAAGATTGTTCTATCCAAGGCTGGATTACGCCCCGAAATACCAATTCTTCTGAGACGCCTGCAAGTGCAGCTAATAAAAATAAGTCCGTCCAGTGATACTGGTGTAATCCGGGGCCTAAGGTATTGAGTAACAGTTTTCTAATATGGCTGACGGATTTAGCTTGTAACTGTTCCATACCTAAAAACATTAGAAATAAAGGAATAGTGCCTAGCAAGCCATAGGCTAGCGCCGTTTCAGAAAACACAATATTAGCAAATGGGTTGATATCAGCAATTTGTCCAAGCACGATGGCTACTAAAATCAAAGCCGCTTCGAAATAACAGGCTGATTTAAAAAAGTCAGTTGCTTTAAAAAATGATTTATCCATGACTAGTTATGCTTGGGTAGTCCGTTAATTGATTTAAGATTCAGATTCTTTGTCAGTAACCTGATCAGTTGCTAAGGGTGTATTAGTCGGTACACGGCGTTTGCCAACGTTTTTAGCATCACGATGACGAACTTTAATTTTTTCAGGAGCTACTTTTTTAGGTTCTATTTTAGTTTTGCTACCGACAGACTTCCCAGAGCCCTTGGTTTTTTTAGGGCCTTTATAACTACCTTGTAGTTCTTTAATGTTTTTGCGAGTAAATTTCTGCTTTAAAAAGCGTTCAATACCCGACATCAGATTCCATTCAGTATGCTTGACCAGTGTAATGGCTAAACCCAATTCGTCAACACGACCCGTACGGCCAATTCGATGTACATAATTAATACCGTTTCTAGGCACATCAAAATTAATGACTAAATTAATACCTTTAATATCCAAACCTCGAGCGGCAAGGTCAGTGGCAATCATAATATTTACCGAGCCATCACGAAACAACTCCATCATGCGGTTTCGGTCTTTTTGATCCATTTCACCATGTAGAACACCTACACGCAGTTTTTGTCCGCGTAAGGGCCCTCTTAAGGCATCAGCATTAAGCCTTGTATTGGTAAATACCAAAGCCTTATCATAACTTTCATTAAGTAACAGCCACGCTAATAGCTTTTGTTTATGGTCACCATCATCTGCAAGAACAATTTGTTGCTCAATGTTTCGATGACCATCTTGCAAGGAGTTTAAAACGATAGTCCCGTAGTTTGTTAGTACCTTATTGGCCATTTTGATAACACCAGAATGACTTAAGGTCGCAGAAAATAACAGCGTTTGTTTCTGGGTGTTACAGGTATTAATAATGGTTAATACATCTTCACTAAAGCCCATATCCAACATACGATCAGCTTCATCTAAGATGAGTACTTCAAGATTAGTAAAATCATGAGCTTCCTGCTCCATTAGTTCTAGCATACGTCCGGGAGTTGCAATAACAATTTCAGTATTTCTTCGCAGCATATTTTGCTGCAATCTAAAATCATCGCCACCGGTAATAATGCCAACATTTAGCTCAGTAAATTCAATTAACTGCTGGCATTGCAAGAAAATTTGTTGCGCTAATTCACGCGTAGGAGCCAGTACTAGCACACGAGTACCATACTTTTTTGTCGGTATTGTCAGTAGATGATGCAGAGCAGGCAATAAAAAAGCAGCAGTCTTTCCACTGCCAGTTTCAGCGCTGACTAATAAATCTTTGTATTCTAAGGCGGGAGGAATAGCCTGTTGCTGTACGGGGGTAGGGTACAAAAAACCCATTTTAGTAATAGCTCTAAGCAAAGGCTCTGCTAGTAAAAGACTGGAAAAAGAGGGCGAGGTATCTAAGGTGTTTAGCTGCATGAATCTTGAGTATTTGCTGCTTGCGCAGAATATAAAAAACGAATAATGATGATCAGTATAAGCTTTTTAGGGGTAGTCGCAATGTTTTCAGTTTTAGCTTGGCAACTATCGCTCACTATAGACAGAGTCGCAATTTAGTTTTGAGTGATTAAACCTTAAATTAATAGACAGACGTTGATAGCAAACTATTCATCTTTTAACTTGCTAAGTTGCAATTGCCCGAATATCAGGTAAATTGTTCGTTTTTACAACTAACCAATAATGACGATGATCAACACATTATCTTTTCAGATTCATGGTGGCGGTGACCACGGGGGCGGTCCTGCAGAAAGCTTAGGTGATTTACTGGCTGTTTTTGATAATATTTCAATTCTAGGCTCTGGCGAACTTTTTTCTACCTTGATGCCTGGTATTGCAAGCATGGAAAATATTCACCCCTTAGTTGTGCATTTTCCAATAGCCTTATTATCTGTGTTCTTTGTCTTAGATCTAGTTGGTACTCTTGCTAAAAAACAGCAATGGCGAGAAGTTGCGAGTTCTTTTCTTTACCTAGGTACTCTTGCGGCTTTATTCACTGTTATAGCTGGACATATTGCTGCAGACACGGTTGCGCACGGTGCAAATGTTCATGCCATTATGGAAAAGCATGAAGATTTAGGTATGGCTATTCTTAGCTTAGCAACGGCGTTATCTGCTTGGCGCTTAAAGCATAAAGGTTTATTTCAAGGATATGTTAATGGCGTGTTCTTAGCTCTATCAGCGCTTTTATGTGTGCTAATAGTATTAGCCGCAGATTTGGGCGGATTAATGGTGTATCAATATGGTGTTGCTGTTAAAGCAGTGCCTGTTACTGAAAGCGCTCATGATCATCAACACGCGGATGTTAATCAACAAGCAGAATTACCTATCGTTGCACCTCAAGCTTCCGAGCACACTCATGAACATAAGCATGCGCAACCAGATGCTCATGCAGGACATGATCACTCACATTAATAATCAGAAACGTCGTCCGCTCAGTGCATGGGATGTGTCGACGCTAGGAGGCACATCATTTACGCTCATTAACTATGCGTTTCACTTTGTTCAGGGCATCCTATGGTCCTTTAATGGGTCTAGCAAACGTTGGATAGACTCTGTAACTGTCTTAATGGGTCTAGTAAGCGTTGGATAGACCCTGTAACTGTCTTAATAGGTCTAGTAAGCGTTGGATAGACCCTGTAACTGTCT
>QVQF01000195.1 GCA_003584895.1 Methylococcales bacterium | reverse complement strand
CTACCAATTCAATAAGCTCTTCGTCATCAACCATGTCGGCTTTGTTTAAAAACACAACAATATAAGGTACGCCAACCTGCCTTGATAATAGAATGTGCTCTCTGGTTTGAGGCATAGGGCCATCAGCAGCAGAACATACCAGAATAGCGCCATCCATTTGCGCGGCACCGGTAATCATATTCTTTACATAATCAGCATGGCCTGGGCAATCAACGTGTGCGTAATGACGTACTGCAGATTCGTACTCAACATGAGAAGTCGCTATGGTAATACCACGAGCGCGCTCTTCAGGTGCGTTATCAATTTGATCGAATGCTTTGACTGCGCCACCGTGTAATTTTGCCATTACCGTGGTTAATGCAGCAGTTAGAGTTGTCTTGCCGTGATCAACGTGACCTATGGTTCCTACGTTAACATGCGGCTTACTACGTGAAAATTTTTCTTTGGCCATGAGTCACCTAACGATTATCACTAAACTAATTGGAGCTCATATCCGGATTTGAACCGGAGACCTCTTCCTTACCAAGGAAGTGCTCTACCTACTGAGCTATATGAGCTTAATCTCAGAATTTGGAGCGGGTGATGGGAATCGAACCCACGCAATCAGCTTGGAAGGCTGGAGTTCTACCATTGAACTACACCCGCGATTTTTAAAAAATTCATGATGGTGGAGGGGGGAGGATTCGAACCTCCGAAGGCAGAGCCGGCAGATTTACAGTCTGATCCCTTTGGCCGCTCGGGAACCCCTCCTATATCGGGCAAGCTGAAGATTATCTTTTATCTAGGCGTTTCTGTCAAATAATAAATTTATTATTTTAAAGCATAGTAAAATATGAGCTCTGCATTTCTATTTCATCTTGAACGAAGTCTAACCATGTTAACTAACACACATATATTATTAGGCATTAGTGGCGGTATTGCTGCTTATAAATCAGCCGAATTAATTAGGCTTTTTAAAAAGAATGGTGCAGATGTACGCGTCGTTATGACACGCAATGCCACACAATTCATTACCCCCTTAACTATTAAGGCCTTATCTGGCGAGACCACTTATATTGATTTATTTGATGCCAGTGCCGACAATGGCATGGATCACATTAATTTAGCGCGCTGGGCAGATATCTTTATTATTGCCCCTGCTTCCGCCAATATGATTGCCAAAATGAATCATGGCTTAGCTGATGACTTACTGTCTACCTTATATCTTGCTGCAACCTGCCCGATCTACCTTGCTCCTGCTATGAATCAAGCCATGTGGAGCAAAACCATCACTCAAAACAACATTGCCTCCCTAAAGCACCAAGGTGTTTTGACCATAGGCCCAGAACAAGGCTCGCAAGCATGCGGCGAAACTGGCTTTGGTCGCATGTCAGAACCACTCGTTATTTGTCAGCACCTCATTGACCACTTTGCAAGCCTTAGCTCTTCACAGCACAATTCTCTTGCTAATATAAAAGTATTAATTAGCGCTGGCCCTACTCGCGAAGCTTTAGACCCTGTACGCTACATCACCAACCGTAGCTCAGGAAAAATGGGTTACGCTATAGCAGAGGCTGCAATTAAAGCTGGCGCTGAAGTCACCCTAGTCTCTGGCCCCGTCACTTTAGCCGCCCCTGATAATTGCACACTTGTTTCAGTTGAATCAGCCGCAGATATGCATGTGGCCGTTATCTCCAGAGCACATGATCATAACATTTATATTGGCGCTGCAGCTGTTGCCGACTACAGCCCTACCCTCGTCAACCCTACTAAAATTAAAAAACATTCTGATAGCACGTCGATTATCTTAAATAAAACCAAAGATATATTAGCTGACTTAACTCAGCTCGACGCGCATCCTTTTACGGTAGGTTTTGCTGCTGAAACCAATAACCTTTCAGATTACGCTCTTGATAAATTGACCACAAAGAAGTTAGATATGATTGCGGCGAACGTCGTTGGCGGAGCAATCGGTGGCTTTGATAGTGATGTAAATGCCTTGCATGTATTTTGGGGAAGCGGCGAGCAGTTTTTTCCCATGACTCATAAAAGAATTCTAGCGGAACAACTTATTGAGTTGATTGCCATCCGCTATAAATCCACACTATAAGCATTTACTCCAGAGAGTCGAGCAAAACCCACTAACTTCTCATCACTTAAAGCTATCTACGATATAACTTACTACTTATCATTATAAATGGCTCTAGATAACTATTCCTGTATCATTAAATTGTAGTTATTTTTAATAGCATTTATGGGGAATACAATGGAAGTTTTATTAATAGGCGCTGCGGCTTGCATTACTGCACTAATTACTTCGGCTTGGTTGATGACCTTTGCAAAATGGTTTCCAATTAAAGGTGTAGACGCATTTATAATTGATTATAAGACGTTAATTAGAGCACATGTTGACTATGCCTTAATGGCTTTATTTGGACTGGCCTTTTACGGAGTTGGCATTGAACTGCCGACTATTGCCTGTTGGTGTATCGCAGTAGGCGGATTTTCAAATCCAACCATATTTACCATTGCAGCATTTGATCCTAATTTCTGGAATAAAAAAATCTGGAAAATTTATGCGGCTATAAGTTTCACTGTATCATCAGTGGGCTTTATATGGATCGTATATACACTCATAAGATATGCATTAGAAAAATCAGGTAATTGAATAGCCTTAACAGCTATCAACTTTTATGACTTAGTATTTTTAATATACATAATACTCATACCTATCATCTTGATAAAGCACGCGGTAAATTTAGCTAAATTTACCGGCATTACTGACAACATTACCGGTAATCTTAGGGAAATGATAGGTAGCGCTGCCAACGCTACAGTCAACCTTATAAAAATGATACTTAATACTACCAACTCTACCGGTGATGCTCTCAAAATGACCGGCAATGTTACCTAAGTTACCGGTAACCTTATCAAAATGAGCGATGATTCTGCCAACATTAGCGATACCCTTGTTAAAGTGCTAGCTAATATTCAAACAGCCACCTGTTACCGCTCTAACATTAGCCCTGCACCTCTACTTCAAACAACAACACCCCCTCATTATCGCAAACTCCTACACCTACGTTACACCTCACGCTATCTAGAATAGCACTCCAACACGAGCATTATTTTACAAACACTAGCGGGCAAGCCCTTGACTCGACAATTTACAGCTGCTTCCGCAACTCTCACGACTAAATCCTTAGCAAACTATCAAACACTTTAAAATAAAACTTGCTTTTATTTTCAGATGAATTCAATATAAAGCCACTCACCTTGAGAGCTTGTAATATTAATCTTACACACATAGGAAGCACATCATGCCTAACAGCACAGCCATACCACGCGACGATGCGAGCAAGCTTATCTTGCTGCATCATTTAGACCTTAATCTGCCCAACTACGCCGTAGACTTAGATATCAGCAGCGATGATTTAGCTCAATTAAAGATTGGCTTAGACGGCTTCGATTACTGCCTTAAGGCACTAAACGCCGCTACCAACTACAGCAATGCCCTATTCGCCTTCAAACGCGCGTTACGCGATGGCCCGATTAACGCCAACGTCAATCCGCCCTCAGCACCTATATTTCCAACTGCTCCCGCTACAGCTCTTTACGCTGATATTTTCGGCTTTGTAGGCCCGCTCATTACTCGCATTAAAAAACATAAAAATTACACAGAAGCTATAGGCAAAGCCTTAAACATTATTGCCACGCAGAGCAATGCCATCGATATTACCACCTTACAACCCATATTAAGCATCGATTTCCAAGGTGGGCACCCGGTACTACATTGGAAAAGCAACAACACCGATAGTCTTGAAATAGAAGCCGATCACGGCAACGGTATCTTCACCCTACTGACCATCCAACATACGACTAATTTTCAGGACAATACGCCACTTCCCGCTTCTGGCACTGCCGTAATCTGGAAATACCGTGCTATCTATCGTAAACACGACCAACAAGTAGGCCATTGGAGTCAAATTTTGGAAGTGGGCGTTAAGGGCTGATACCAAAGCCCCCTAGACGATAACGCATCAGGCGAATGAGTGACATAAATCGCCTGATGTGTATTTAGGACCTAATCAACAAGAACCTCTCTGCATGACTAATTCCTGAGCATAGCCACGCGCCATTAATTCTGTCTGCATTTTTGCAATCCGCTTTACGCCCTCGCCTTTATCGCAAGACCTGTAACTAACGATAATCAATAACTTAGTCGCAGAGCAGCGAAACATCAAAAAATTCAACAAATCCAAGGTTTCTTGATCACTCCAATGGGCGTTATCCAGAATCAATATAAAGATCGTACTTTTACTCAACGCCTCTATCAATTCAGCGCCTTCGCGCAACATACGTATAGTGTTATTTTGAGCACCCTTCAAGTGCAGCATCGCCAGTTCATCAGGGCTTAATACATTCGACATCTGATGCAACCAAGTCGGCGCTAACTCGTGCAAATATTCAATCAACAACTTGCCATGAGGCTCGCGGCAATGGCGCTCTAGCGCTTCCAGCAAGGGCATAAAAGGCTCTGCGATACCATGCATCTGTACACATCGCGCCCTTAATACGGCAAGCTCGGGATAATGGACGCTGGAAAGAAAACTATTGAGCAAAGCCGTTTTGCCTACCTGCTGTTCGCCTTGTAAAAAAACTAAGCGACGCTCTCCGTTCGACGATTGCTGCAAGGCCTGAACCAGCTCATCGACATGTTGGCTATGCTCATCATATACAGCCATGTCCAAAGTTTGCGGACGATAATTCAAGGGATTACTAGGATTGGTTTCTACGACTTCAAGCTGGGTATTGATCCTCACCTTGGCCGTAAAACGATAACCCTTTTTGTGGGCTGTTGAAATATAGTCCGGCAACTTAGGGTTATCTTGCAACGCTTTGCGCAGCGTATTAACCGCCAACCGAATTGCCGAATCATCAACACACCGGCCCTCCCAAACCGAACTAAATAATTCCTCATGTGAAATTAGTCGCTCTGGGTTTTGCAAGAAATATAACAATAAACGATATGTCTTGGGCGCCAAGGTGACGGGCAGTTGCTCATTCCACAAAAGTTCAGCGGCAGTATCCAAGCGAAACACCCCGAACACATAGCTTATAGTCTGCTCCATCATTGAACTCTTTAGTTGTTATTCGCGTTATGGACAATGCTAACAAACAAATAACAACTTGCTAACAACTTTTTGCGGCGTGGTGATTATACTAGCAAGCACTCGAAAATAAACTTACTTTTAATGGGTAGATTGGGTTTTTGAGGGGGGTAAGATATATATAGTGGGCTAATGAAATATTTGCATATTACTTCTTACCGAGTATCTATGGGCTCTTACATGTTTTAATAAATAATAGCTTACCTCTTTGTTGCTGATGGGTTGCGGCAACAGTAAAGCTAATCTAGGCAACCCTAATATTTTATTTTCTGGAGAACATCATGTTATCAAAAGACGCTCTTGATTTTTTACTTAAGATTACAGACTATTTTCATGGACATTATGAAGATCTCGGATGGGGAAGACTTCCCTCAAGTCAAATTTTAGTTGCGATAGCTATTCGTGAACTCGCGACAGGTATTCATGACAATGAATTTCGCGTTCAAATTCATACTGCTGCTGATAAGATCATTGCAAAAAACAGTCAACTTATAGAGAAAATATGACGTTGTAAACTTTAGTTTTGACAGGGTGGGGATGACAAGCGTAACGCAACCCCCATCCGCTTTTCATTGAAACCTATTTTTATAAAATAACCATCTCAACTTTTACAAAATCAAGATGGATGTTAATACCATGAAAAATAACATATTTTTATTGTCAATACTTATTCCTATCATCACCGGTTGCGCAGGCACTTCGAAAACCTTAAGTTCAAATAAGGTTTTCGCCCCTTCTTGTTCAATCGCTGATTTGACGACTCGTAAAAATCCAGATTTTATTAATACCGACTTATCAAATTCACTTGAAAGTATTCCGAATACAGAAGATCCAGAGGGTCTTTATCCACGTTGCGCCCAAAAAGAATCCATTTACAGTAATGCCGTGTGGTTTCCAGTATTGGGGCCTTTGTACGACTTAAGTACCAATACAAATCCTCGCAGAAGTGGCATTTGGTATTTTCTATCAACTGCCCTACCCATTATTGGACCTATGGCGCAATTAAGTTATGGTGCTAAGCAATGTATCTCCGAATGCATGCCACCTCCAGAAACAATTGACATTAATAAGCTCCCAGCCTATTTTGATAGGGCGATGAATTTATCTGACGAGAATTGCGGGACATTTTTGAGCCGTTTTTCTGCTGGCATGAACGGCGCTAATGAATCAAAGGACACCTTAAACTCTATTAGTACCATCACCGCTACTGGCGCTGCATTTGCTAATCCGCTGGCTGGAGCGATTATTTCCGGTACTAAGACCATTCTGTCTGACAGCATAACTAGTTATAGCAATAATTATCTACAAAGCAAGCTAATGACCGATCTACTTTCTAGCATTCAGGAGTTCAGAAAAAGCGCACGTACCGACCTAGCAAAGTCACCACGCTCAGTAGAAGAAGTCGTTGCCAAAGTCAATAGCTATGATGCGCTATGCTCTATTGATAGTGCCGTTCTATTCATGCAGAAAGCCGTGAATGATTTAAAAGCGTCGCAAAAGACAAAGGATGGAAGTAATGAAGCGATTACAGTAACTGGAACTGCTCCAGCCGCTCCAACTCCAGCACACTAAAGTTTAGTTCTGTAAAGTAGGCAAGCGCCAACTATTCATTATTTACGTTTGAGGTAATTATTATGACTGCAATAAACTCTACTTTATCTTGCCGCTTATTATGCGCGGCGGAATGCGCTTATGACATTCAACCGAATCTTCCTTTTGTAAAACGACAACCCTATTATGACAATATGGGTTTACTTGCTGACCCTGCCATTATCACGGGTGGTATAGATGCCATTGATGCTGCTCTGGTCGGTATCAATGATTACGGTATTATCGTGGCTTTTCGAGGTACGTTACCACCTCTCCCACCCATCACGATTTCCATCCTTATGGATTGGTTGCAAGATTTTATCGTTATGCCGGAACAAGTGACTGGTTTTCCCGGCACCATCCATACCGGCTTTCATGTTGCGTTCAAAAATCTTTGGCCAGGGGTTTTACATGGGATCCAAACGCTACGCACCAGCCATCCAAACGCTAAAATCTATATTGCCGGACATAGCAAGGGCGGCGCGCTAGCCAGCTTATGTGCTTGGCAATTGCAACAGCAACAATTACCGGGACAAAATCTCACGCCTACCCAAGTAGTGACGTTTGCCTCACCTCATACTGGCAACGTAGAGTTTGCCAAGATTTATAATGCCACACTGAGTCAAATCCGATATGAAAACTATTTGGATATCGTGCCTTTTATTCCACCTGAAATCGAGTTACTTGCTCTGTTAGAGAAAATCCTCGACTTAAGCAAAAAGCTTGCGGGTGCTGAGAACTGGAATTATGCGCCTGTGGGTGCACTGCAATACATTCAAGAGAATGGCGCTATTGAACCCGATCATGCCGGTCTTGGCGCAAAACGTATCGATGCATCACTGCTCGATATACTAACTGGACGTGTTGCAGAGGTGGCCAATGCCCATTCATTAGTCAAGTATCCTTTAGGTTATTGCCGTAGCGTTTGCGCAGATAATCTTTGCCAAGGTAACAACTAGGCTGGCAAGCGGCTTTTGCTTACCCACCGACATTAACACTCAAGTGTGGGCATAATAAGCGCATGCCCACCTTACCAAATCAAACAGTACTAAAGGTTGTGCTATGCCAAATAATGAACGCTCAGAAAAAATTCAGCAGGCAAAAAACACGATAGAACGCATGTTACGTTATGCAGCGTCTAATCCGACTATTGTTTTACCTAACGAGACATTAAATAACGGCATTTTTTCCATTCGCAAAGAAACCGAAAATTATACCAATACAGATGAAGTTTTACTTTGGAAAGTGTATTCGGAACTTTCCATATTAATTAGTCCGGCATCCGATATAAGCATTCAAATTGCCGATGGTTTGAAAGATTTCATTGCTGCTTCTGATACAGACAGCAAAAATGCCCCGGCTGTTTTGGAAAAACCCAAACGCTGGCATTTTTCGTGGTCAGGATCAAAATCCTCCGGGAACAAGTTGAATGAAATATATAACATCAACATAAAGGGAATTACTACTGGACTGATTGTTTCTGTTTTTCTTTATGTTTTTATCCAATGTTATATCGCCTTGTTGTCCGATACGTTGACTAATTCAACAGACTTACTTAGTAAGCATGAAAGCCTCATGGTATCCCGACGATTAATTATTGATGGTGCCACACCAAAAGTGCAAAGCGAACAAATATATGACGAGATTGAAATGCTAAACAACCAACTTCTAGCATCTAACCAAGCATTAATCGATCTAACTACGATGCTCTCAAATGTTCGTTTAAGTACCTCAACTTTAGCTGCGTTGAACGCTTGCTCCTCTATTCGCTCAATAAATGTTGTTGCAGATAATTCCAGCCCCTTAATGTCATGTATCGTTCTTGAGCGCGAATATGCTTCATCAATTTATACGGTTCTATCCAGATACATATTACCTTTATTACTGGGGTTTATTGGTGCGACTGCCTATATTACCCGTAATACATTATTTCATCTTTATACTAATAGTTATGTCCCACCCCATACTGGAATGTTGACGATGCGCCTTTGCCTTGGCGGCTTATTAGGCGCCATTAGTGGGATATTCATTTCAGCGGGCGCAAAAGAAGCTGAAGGATTTAATATTAGTTTGACACTCATGGCATTAATCATGGGCTACAGCGTTGATGTCGCATTTAATCTTTTTGATTCGGCAATTGATCGCTTAAAGGCATGGTCAAAAGGTTTGCGGGATCCAGGAAACAACCCTCCCACTAATGATCCTAACAAACCATCTACTTAAGCTTTCTGACCTTATAAAAAATAGTTATGAACCAGGATGGTTGTATTTTATACAAAACCATTAGCAGCTTTTTATCATTCCAATGGAGATTATTATGACTAAACAAATAAACCAATCAGGTATAGATCTAGTTAAATCATTTGAAGGCTTGAAACTTGACGCCTATCGTTGTCCGGCAGGAGTTTGGACGATTGGTTATGGCCATACCGGTGATGACGTCAAACTTGGACGAACCTGTAGCCAGCAAGAAGCTGAACAATTGTTGCAGGACGATTTGAACCATGCAGGACTCGGTGTAGAACAGTTAGTTAAAGTGGAATTAACCGACAATCAGTTTGCCGCACTGGTCAGTTTTGCTTTCAATGCCGGCATTAATAGCTTGGCTGGCAGCACCTTGTTGATCCGTTTAAATGGCGGGGATTACCATGCTGTACCGCCAGAGTTAGCCAAGTGGGTCAAAGCGACTGATCCTAAAACCAAGCAAAAAATAACCTTATCAGGTTTGGTTAAGCGTAGAGCAGCGGAAGGCATTTTATGGCTCAAAGATACCATTGGAGACAGCGCCTTGAGTTCTTCTGATGATATGGTTCAGGTAGTAGAGGCCGATGATACTCGCTCCCGTTTTCAAGTTACTGCACGCGGTGGCTTAAGAGTCCATGCCGGAGCAGGCTCTAGCTATGAAGCGACGCATACTCTAGCTGAAAATAGCCTAGTTTATATCATCAAGGAAAAAAACGATTGGGCAGCTATCGACACCCAAGGCGACGGCATGATTGACGGTTGGGTTGTTGCAGATTATCTGCGGCATGTTAGTTGATTTTAACTAAGTTTTAAAAGTCTAGCATAACTCAACGCAATACTTAATACGACACTATTAATATCTCTGGGCGATGGATCGCAGGGCAACCATAAAACTGCAAATTGACCTACCTTTGGAGTACCACCATGACCAACCTCAGCCACAAAACTATTGTGCTTTGCTCAGACGGCACTGGAAACAGCGCCATCAAAGGCCGAGGCACTAACGTCTTTAAACTTTATGAGGCCTTGGACATTCAAGGCCACAAGTCCGACCCCACGCAAGCCCGTCAAATTGCTTTCTACGACGATGGCGTCGGGGTTTCTAGCAATCCCATTAAGAAGCTGCTGGGTGATGCTTTCGGCTATGGGTTTTCAGAAAACATTCGCTCACTTTATATTCAGCTAGTTCGTGCTTATGAATCTAAGGAGGATCGAATTTTCTTATTCGGATTCAGTCGAGGTGCTTTTACGATAAGAGCACTCTCAGGAATGGTCCAAAAACTGGGTATTTTACAAAGCGCGCAATTTCTAAATAAAGATGACCTTGAAAAGGCTGTAGCCCTTTGCTGGGTTGAGTTTTCGAATGATTTATTTGAAGGAAAAGCTATTAACAAGGCATTACTCAAAGACTTAATATTTTTCGATACTATTGAAATCGACTTCATTGGTGTTTGGGATACCGTGGGAGCCGTAGGCACACCTTTTTATGAAATCATCGATATATTAAACAAGAGCAACAGCTTTTACAGTCAAAAACCTGGTCGAGTCAAACGCGCCTGCCAAGCTTTATCAATCGATGACCAACGTATGACTTTCCGCCCTGAGCTTTGGGATGAAACTGATGCTAAACCTGAGCAAATAGAGCAAGTTTGGTTCGCCGGCGTACATTCCAACGTCGGTGGTGGCTATCCAAAACAAGGTATGTCTTTAGTGGCTTTAGATTGGATGATGGCACAGGCAGAAAAATCTGGACTACGCTTCATAACTGCCGCTCGCGACTATGTCAGTACCGAACAGGATGTGCATGGCGAACTTTATAACTCCCGCTCTGGATTAGGTGTTTACTATCGCTGGCAACCACGGAACATATTCAAGCTTTGCCAAGATCGGCATATCACCACACCAAAAATTCATGTCAGTGTTTATGAGCGTATTGCCCAAATTACTGCAGACTACGCACCCGGCAATATTCCTTTCTGTAGCCAAGTTGTTAGCCATAACAATTGGCCTAGTAGCCTGCCTTTAATCAATATTCAAACGGAAATAGCCAAGGCTGGAGCGCCCTTTCCGAATCAACACAGTCTTATAGATAGTGTTAGCTCAACACTTTGTTCTGGGAAAGCAGCCTACTATACCTTTTTAATGGCCACACTTTTTGCACTAATCGCGTTGATCTTCAACCCCTTTCAAAGTTGGTGTCTAAGTTTAATCGTCATTGCAATTACAGTGTTTATTATGGCGACACTGATATGGACTTGGACATCAAGAATAGACCATAAGCTTACCTTAGTTTATACGTCTTTTTGGTCAGGCCGTTTAGCCATCAATACCTCTTCATTACGAAAAAGGTTAAGAAGTTTTGGTTTGTAGCTTAATTTAAAGCTATCGAAGTGAGCTCATCAATGATCGCTTACTTTCTTTATTACATTTATTATCGATTGCACTTATGAATTGAATGTAAGAAACTAATCGCTGCAGGAGCAATTAACAGCTACGATTCATGTAGAACCCTATCGATATTTTACTTAATAAAGGATCATTTATGTTATTCATTAAACTAACAAAATTAAAATTGCCACTATCTCTTTGTATTTTATCAGTGTTATTTGCGCCAACAATCACACAAGCAAACACCGACATGGTGCTAGCTGTCGCAGAAACAGGATCAATTGCAGCGTCTAAGGCTGCAGATCAAAAAGAAGCACTAGCAAAAAAAGCGGCTGATAGAAAAAAGGCTGCTGAAGCACAAAAAGCGACTGAAACAGAAAAACCTGTAGAACAGAAAAAAGAAGTAGAACTTACACAGTAATTTTGTAGAAAGCTTGTATTGCTGGCTTTATTAGTTAAGGCAAAGAGTTCACTCTAGCTCTGAATTCTCTGCCTTTCATAAAATCAGTCATCAATTTGCAGTTATAATTAGCTGCTTACCAGCACAAGGATTATGAATAAACCTTGAAGGTCTTCTGCGCATCGTAAAAGGGCCATAATCCATAATGTAGATACGCTCAACCCTTCTGTCACTTTAAAATAAAGGTTCATACTCAACACTATTGTGTAAAACAGCGTCAAAGTTGATTCTGTAAAACGCTAACGTGCTGTTCTAATGCACATAAGTGAATAAAAACCAATGCTAAAGATGGTCAATGTTAGATGCTGTTTTACAATAAGTAGTGCAATTTTACTCACCTATAGTTTTTTAACTCATCTTAACTAATATATCTTATTGATTTATATTGAGACCTTTGCACGATGGCTCTTTATTAGTCCAATAATAGCTCAAAGGTGATTTTTAACTCATTTTACAAAAATAATAGCTAAATACTGTTCATTTAGCTTGGATTAACGGGTTTTTACCCGTAAATCCCCTTTTTTAGGCGTACGGCCCCTGTCTAATCGATAAACCTCGCTTAATATTATGAGCAA
>QVQF01000185.1 GCA_003584895.1 Methylococcales bacterium | reverse complement strand
GCTAAGGTACCTATCGCATAATGAGCACCGTGTTCTAAAAACACATATTCATCTAAAGTGCCTTTGCGCACTAAATATACAGTCAGGCTTCTTACAAACATAGCACCTATCGCTAAACCTAACATAATAATAACGACATCTTGTGTGATCGCAAAAGCACCAATAACACCATCAAATGAGAACGAAGCATCTAACACTTCAAGATACAGAAAACTCATGACACTGCCTTTTTTTATGGCCGTAGTAACTTCTTCGCCCTCTTCTTCATCTTCAAATAAAGCAGCTAAACTATCCACGATTACAAATAAAATCACCCCAGAAATACCGGCAATTAAGGCATTAAATCGTATAGCTTCGGGCAACCAATGTTGGCCTGCTAATAACACACCTAAAGCCAAAATAATTTCAATAGACTCTAATTTACCGAAGTCGGACAACTTTCTTTCTAGATAGCCTAACCAATGTAACTCTTTATTCTCGTTAAAAATAAATGAGAAAAATACCATCAATAAAAACATACCACCGAATGCAGCAATTTGCACATGTGAAGCATTTAAATGCTCAGCATAGGTTGCTGGATCATGCAGAGCCATAGCTGTTACACCTAAGAAATCAATTCCTGTGGCAACGGAGACTATTAAAATTGGAAACAATAAACGCATACCAAAAACAGCAATTAATATGCCCCAGGTTAAAAAGTATCCCTGCCACTTATCATCCATACGCTTTAAGATGCTGGCGTTAACAACCGCATTGTCAAAGGATAAACTCACTTCCAATACAGCTAAGATAAAGGCAATAAAGGCACCCATGATGCCGCCCCAAAAATACGCTACAGCTAGGCCTATGATGGTGATAAGGAATGAAAGACGAAAATACTGCATAAAATACCTCTATTTAATGTTTTAGTTGCATAACTATAAGGGTATTTAATCGAAAATCAACTTTATCAATATTAACAACATATTACATTTGTCATAGCGGGCAATTTATTAAGATCGAAAACCCAGTTCTTTTAGTATGTAATCATTAACTGTCATTACGCCAGATATCGAATACATGGATATACGCATCGAATGTTAGAGTGCTTTCAATTTGTTTGAAACTGAGTCAAAGGATGTTAGGCAGAATAGCCTAATGTAAATCAAATCTAAGCTTATTGGGTGTTAATCAAAGCGGGCTATTGCGAATTTTTATAGCAAAGGTCGGGTTAATCTTAATCTAACCCGACGCTGTAACAACTACTCAACTATCAAATAAC
The DNA here is from genome assembly GCA_003584895.1 of Methylococcales bacterium. Classification (GTDB taxonomy): domain Bacteria; phylum Pseudomonadota; class Gammaproteobacteria; order Methylococcales; family Methylomonadaceae; genus Methylobacter_C. Next base: position 11,285 of record QVQF01000185.1, on the reverse strand, counting down.
AATTTTACTAACCGGCGTACAAAAGTCAGAAGTACCATCAGAAGAAATACTGGCAAAACGAAAAGAATAAACAAGACCAGGCGTTAAATGATCTATTTGAATAGTTCGCTACGGTACTGGTATTGACAGTAATCCATACCGCAGCCGAATTGGGTGTTGCCTCTTGAACATATTGCCATATATAAGCCACTGCACCTTCAATCGCTTTAATTTTTAAAAGCACACTACCACTATGCGGACCATCATAAACCGCTATTTCTGGTTTTTGGTGGGCAGTCGGTTGTTTTGAGGCATGGTAATGCTTCAGAGTGACTTCGACTTGGATTTAAGTAACTAACTGATGTTAAGCAGATAGTGTGTATTTTGTTTTTGTGTCACTATCGCGATGATTGTTTGAATCGGGTTTTCGCACCCGAAGGCGAGATACTTTCTTTTGCGCAGCCTTTAGAAAGTATCCAAAGAAAAGGCGACTTGATTGGAGCACAACCTGCGGTGCTAGTCGCGGCAAACGAGAATAAAACGACGTCACTGCGTAACATCAGTAACTAAAACACATTGAATAGCTATATGTCCTAAGCCATCTAAAGAAATTAACTTAAGCGTCTTAGCTATAATTTGACATACTTCAAAAACATATTTCTCAGCAGTTTTCTTAAAACTGTCTTTTATAGATCAAATATTATTTCAACGGATACTTGATACCAACCTGATTTAATTTTTTTCTTTTTCTGAATATCTGGCATCTGCTTTTCTTTAAAATTTTGATACTCAAAATCACTTAACTTGTCCAACATAAGCAATTCTTCTTGGGTATCAGCCAGCTTTTTTACATCATCAAGTTGTATTGCAATATCGAATATATCAACTTGATTTGGATTTTTCTTAAAATGCCTGCGGTTCATGGATCATATTTACATTAATACAGATATTGCCGTTGCATATTTGGCTTTTTGGTAGGACATATTGATGATAATAATTTTTTTCAGAATTAACAGCTCTATAAAAAACGACTTATGCCTTAGTTTTATATTCAGTCATCAGATATATCGACTAATTTATTCTGACGACGCACATATCTAGCATGGGCGCGAGCATAGGCATGATTAAGCCTTTCTTTTCTAACTATAAAGGTAGATCGTGCCGCCTTTCCAAGACATTCTGTTTCTACGTATTGCCTAAGCTTTACTCGTAAAGACCACGCCTGTTGCACTAATATTTCAAGATTCATTGTGTTATACCTAATAATGCTGTGGGCATTCAAGCAATGCCAACTTTCCTTATTCCGCTGTGCTTGCTTTTCGCAACGCAACACAATCACGTAAATGTCTAGAGGTAACGATAAAGCTACTAACCCTACCCTTTAATGTTTTCTTTTAAGTTATGTAACGCCTATTAAATCAATTAGTTAATATTAATTGATTCAATAACAATTAAAACTTACTCGCCTGTCTCGGTAATAATGACATCAATGCCATTCTGTCTTAATCGTCCTCTGATGGTATTAATACTGGGCATTTGGGTATAAGGTCCCATTTTTACTCGATACCAACTTATGATGCCGATTTTTTGCTTTTCTATAGTTGATTCCATTCCCATGCTGGCTAATTTAGTTTTTAATGTTTCAGCTTCTTTGACAGTTTTAAAAGAGCCTACTTGTAAAATATAATGCGCCTCTTTAGCTTTACCTACATGCTCTTCACGAGTTCGAGTTTTAATTTCGTATTCAGGAACTACAACTTCTTTTTCAGGCAAGATGGTATAAAAATCAAACTGAGGTGGTTGAGGTCCCTGTTTTACTTCCGGTTTTTTCTCTTCTTTAAGAGGTACTGCATTTTGTGTAAGCGTCTTATTCGATGCTACGTCTAAATCTGCAGCTGGCATGGCTGTCTTGTAACTGCTGCGTAAATAAACCAAAAATACTACGAATGAAATAATGACAATGGTGATTAACATCCATCGCCATAAACTCACTTTGGAGCGCTCAGCATGATGATGTCTTTGCCGCCCTGCAAATTTCCCTTTGTTATGCCTTGGTTTATAGTCTCTAGTCATCACATGGATTCTGGTGCGTTAATACTTAATAAACCTAACCCGTTAGCTAATACCTGCTTTACTGCACAAATTAAGCTTAATCGGGTATTACGGAGCACTGCATCATCAACAAGAAATTGATGGGCATTGTAATAGGTGTGAAAATCATGCGCTAAGTCGCGCAGATAAATAACTAATTGATGGGGTTCATATTGCAGTGCTGAGCGTTCTAACACTTCAGGATAACGTGCTAAGGTCGCTAATAATGAGCTTTCATGTTCTTCAGTTAATTTTTCTAAATTCTCTAAGCCTAATAAAAGATTTCTTTCCCAGCCTTTTTCATCTAATTGACGCAAAACACTACAGACACGTGCATGAGCATACTGTACGTAAAAAACCGGATTATCGTTAGATTTTGAAGTTGCTAATTTCAAATCAAAGTCCATATGTTGCTCTGAGCGACGCATTAAATAGAAGAACCTAGCGGCATCTTTACCGACTTCACTACGCAATTGCCTTAAAGTAACAAACTCACCTGAACGCGTGGACATTTGTACACGTTCTTTACCACGATAAAGCACGGCAAACTGAACCAATAAGACATTTAATTTAGATTCATCGGCTCCTAATGCTTTAATAGCGGCCTTGACTCTGGGTACATAGCCATGATGATCTGCACCCCAAATATCTATAATTTGATCAAAGCCCCTATCTAGTTTGTTCATGTGGTAAGCGATATCTGAGGCAAAATAGGTATACTGCCCATTTTCTCTAATCACAACACGATCTTTTTCATCACCTAACTGACTTGAAGCAAACCAAGTAGCGCCTTCTTGCTCATAAAGATATCCGCCAACACGTAAGCGATCTAAGGCATTTTCTACTGAACTATCATCCATGAGCTGACGCTCTGAAAACCATTGCTGATAATCAACACCAAATTCAATCAAATCAAGTTTGATATCTTCTAAGATAGTCTCTAAGCCAATCTGAAAAAACTCTCGGTATAGTACGGGACCCAATAAGGTTTTCATCCGAACTATCAAAGCATCGATATGTTCATCTTTATCACCACCGTCAGGTTCATCCGCTGGAATTTTTTCCAACACTAGCTCTATTGGTCTGCGATAATTATCTTTATCGTTATTATAAATATCTGAAGCTATAGTACGCGCATAATCGCCACGATAAGCGTTACTAGGAAAAGTAACATGTTCTCCACAAACTTCTAAATACCTTAACCAGATACTTGTGGCCAATATGTCCATTTGACGGCCAGCATCATTAACATAATATTCACGATGTACTTCAAAGCCAACGGCTGCTAACAAATCAGACACTGCTGAACCATAAGCGGCTCCTCGACCATGCCCAACATGAAGTGGGCCAGTAGGATTAGCGGATACAAACTCAACCTGAACTTTTTTACCCGCACCCATCTTACTTAAACCAAAAGCTGCGCCTAGCTCATGGATTTGTTTAACAACACCGTATTGGGTATTTGGATTAACAAAGAAATTTATAAATCCGGGGCCCGCTAATTCTATTTTAGAAATAGCGTCATTAGTAGGTAATGCGGCGATAATTTTTTCAGCCAATTGACGAGGAATTAATTTTGCTGGTTTTGCTAACACTAAAGCTAAATTTGATGCGAAATCACCATGTTGAGCATCACGGGTACGTTCAATCATAATCGCTGGAGTAGTATCCAAATTCAATACACCTTCTGCCATAAGTTTTTCAACAGCTTGGATGATTAAACCCTCTATTTTTTGTTTCATTAATTCACTGCTTAGTTATCGAATAAATATAGCGCGCATTATCCATCATAATGCCTTGTTTATCCATTCAAACCATGTCATAAGCGGGTTTTATCTTAAATAATGCTAAACCTAACATTACATAAATAATGGTAATATCTGATTCTCGAACAAAATTACCTGTTACTAAATCTGTGCTTAACTTACTATGAAGTTGGAGATAAAATTTTTGAAAACTTTTATCCACAGACTACCTAGTTATAAAAACACAACTTATAAATAGTCTGTAAGTATTGGATACAAAAGCCTGTAGCTAGTTATCCACAGATAATTGACTTGCTAATAGTAATAATCTTTTAAAAAAATAACTTATATAATTAAACAGCGAAAAAATTCTAAGCCTGCTTAGATAATACTTTTAAAAACCTTAGAATTTTAAATAAGATGTTTACTTAACAATATGTTTTACTAGACAAAAAACTAGCGTATGAGCTTATACGACTATATAATCATGAAAATTTCTAAGATGTTTCATTAATAAAATTTACATGAAGTTAAGATGTAGTTAACTCATTGCTTAATTTTAAATTAGATGTACTTACATCAGGAGGCATAGATGCTTCCAACTTGACCTACCCTTTGTAGATAAATAATCAAAAGCGTACTTAAACGATCTTTCATTCTATAAATTATTTTTAAACTTTTTTCTTGGCTTTTTATTAAGCTTATTTTCCCAATATAAAATAAATGAAATTTATTATTAATAGAGAAGATCTGTTAGCACCTTTACAACAAATTGTGAGCGTTATTGAAAAAAGGCAAACGATGCCTATTCTTTCTAATGTCTTGTTAGTTGTAGAGGAAGATTTAATTTGCTTAACAGGTACTGATCTTGAAATTCAGATTATTGCTAAAATTCCAACTCATTCAGCAACACCTGGAGCAATTACTGTTCCAGCAAGAAAGTTTTTAGATATATGTAGATTATTGCCTAATGGGGCAGAAATTAAATTTGAATTACAAAATGATAAAGTTAAGATTTTATCTAATCGTAGTCGTTTTTCATTAAATTGTTTGTCAGCTGATAATTATCCTGAATTTTCTGAAACTGAATTAAGTCATTCTTTCTTTATTAGTTCTAGTAACTTAAAAAAATCACTAGATAAGACATTGTTTTGTATGGCTAATCAGGATGTACGTTATTATTTAAATGGATTAATGCTTAATATAAGCAATAATAAAATTAAATTAGTAGCTTCTGATGGACATCGATTATCTATTTATGAAGACAATTTAGATCAAGATACTGGTTATGAAGCACGAATAATTCTTCCTAGAAAAGGCGCGATTGAGCTCAATCGTTTATTAGATGATCCTGAATTGGAATTACAAGTCTATTTTTCTACAAACAATATACGTATTATTATCAATAACTTAATTTTTTCAGCAAAATTAGTTGATTCCAAATACCCAGACTTTAGTAAGGTATTTAAGCAAGAATTTATTAGCCCTATTCATATACAAAAAACTGCTTTAAAAGAAGCTTTAACACGTGTAGCTATTTTATCTAATGAAAAATTTAAGGGCGTTACGTTAGATATTACAAATAACAGCTTAAGAATTAGTACTCATAATCCAGAACATGATGAAGCTGAAGAAGAAATCGTTATTGACTACACGGGACCTGCTTTATCCATCGCTTTTAATTCTCAATATTTACTAGATGCTGTTTCAAATCTAGATTCTGAGTTTGCAGTTTTAACTATAGCGACTAATGGTAGTAGTTGTTTTATTGATGAACCAGATCAGTGTACTTATAAATTCATAGTTATGCCCATGAAGCTTTAGTTATTTACTAGGCAATATTTTGTATACAATTCTATTGTTTTCTTTGGTATCCAGTCAGTCTCAAGTTTTTTTTTAATTATTGAAAGCTTGGTTTTTTTCGTTAATTCAACTAACCATTAAGTAATAAATGACCACTAAAACTAATGCACCTTTAGAAATCTTTGTTGAAGCTGGAACAAAATATTCCTGGTGTAGCTGTGGGTTTAGTAAAAATATGCCTTTGTGTGATAATGCGCATCGCGAATTTTCAGATAAGAAGTCATTTAAATTTATAGCCGAATCAACTATAGCTATTTATTTATGTGGCTGTTCAGAAACCAAAACGCCACCCTATTGTGATGGCAGTAATAATTGCAGGTCATAACCATGGCTGTAGAAATAGAGCACAAATTTTTATTGGTCAATAATTCATGGCGTAAACAAGTTAGTTATTCTGTGAAATATAAACAAGGTTATTTAAGCTCAGTAGCTACAAGCTCGATAAGAGTAAGAATAAGTGATGATCATGCTTGGCTGAATATTAAAAGCGCTACTATTGGCACATATAGACATGAATATGAATATGAAATACCAATGTTTGATGCACAAGAAATTATTACTAATTTATGTAGAAAACCAATTATAGAAAAAACGCGTCATATTGTTGTTGATGATGGTAATACTTGGGAAATTGATGAATTTGAAGGTGATAATGAAGGTTTAATTGTCGCTGAAATTGAATTGCCTGAAGTGGGTACCGTTTTTTCAAATCCTGCTTGGCTCGGTGCTGAAGTTACTTCTGATCATCGCTATTATAATAATAATTTGGCTAGTCATCCTTATTCAGTATGGCGAGATCAACCTTAACCCTACGATAGCATATTTGAACTTACAACCATTTTATTGTTGGATCCAATTCGTTTATCCATGTTTAGTCAGTATCTGGTTGATTGTTTTGCCGTGTCCATACTGCAATGATAATAATTAAGCTAAATATTAGCTCTGTTCGAAACATTATTAAGGCTGCGGTTTATCCTTCGCCAACTTTAAATTTTATTGTTGGAAAAAATGCTAGTGGTAAGAGTGCTTTTCTTGAAGCTATTTTTTTATTAGGGCGCATTAAATCTTTTCGTTCTACAGCAATAAAATCAGTTATCAATTCATCACAGTTAGAGTTGGTAGTTTCTGCCGAAATTTTGCAGATAAATGGCGCTACAGCGCATTTAGGTGTGCAAATTGATAGTAAAAATTATTATTGCCGTATCAACCACCAAACTACACATAAAAAATCTGATTTCGCTTACGCATTACCATTACAAGTCATTCATCCTAAAAGTTATGAATTACTTGATGCTGCACCTCAACTAAGAAGAGAGTTTTTAGATTGGGGGGTTTTTAATGATAATGAAAGTTTTTTACTTACTTGGCGGAATTATAAAAAAGCTTTAGCTCACCGTAATTCATTATTAAAGACCCGTTCTCTTAAACAACTTAATGTTTGGAATAACGAATTGGTTTATTACGGTACAATGGTCAACAATTACCGGCAAAGTTATTTACTTAAATTTAAACCTGTGTTTATTGAAATCGTTGCAAAGTTTCTTGATCTTAATGATGTGGATTTACGTTTCTTATCGGGGTGGAATACTGATAAGGAGTTAGCGTTTATTTTTACAGAAGATCTTGATAAGGATCTTCGTTTTGGATTTACTCATAGTGGACCTCATCGCGGTGATATCCAAATAGTGGTCAATGGTCGCTTAGCGAAAGATTTTGTTTCTCGAGGCCAACTTAAATTATTAGTGATGAGTTTAAAGTTGGCGCAAATGCAGTTACTAAAAAACCAACATAGTAATGTTGGTTGTTTCCTTATTGATGACTTTGCGGCTGAATTAGATCTTATTAATAGAGCCAAATTACTACAATATTTAATTGAATTAGAATGCCAAGTATTTATTACTACTACTGAGCCATTGGATTTTGGTGATCTAAGTCATATAGAAAATTATAAAATGTTCCACGTGGAACAGGGCAACATAATACAAGTGTAATGTTTCATGTGGAACATTCACAATTACAGTAAAGTGAGAAAATCATGAGTAACAATAGCGGACAATATGATAGTTCAAATATTCAGGTTCTAAAGGGACTGGATGCGGTTAGAAAACGACCAGGAATGTATATTGGAGATACAGATGATGGCTCAGGCTTACATCATATGGTGTTTGAAGTTGTTGATAATTCCATTGATGAAGCGTTAGCTGGATATTGTAAGGAAGTAAAAGTTGTTATACATAGTAACGGCTCGGTAACTGTTTCTGATGATGGTCGTGGAATCCCAGTAGATATTCATAAAGAAGAGGGTAGATCAGCAGCTGAAGTTATTATGACAATACTTCATGCTGGAGGTAAGTTCGACGACAATGCCTATAAGGTGTCGGGAGGTTTACACGGCGTTGGGGTTTCTGTAGTAAATGCATTATCTGAAGAGTTAAATTTAGAAGTACGTAAAAATGGTCAGTTATATAAGCAACAATATCGCATGGGTAATCCTGTTGCTCCTTTAGCATCAGTTGGTCCAGCTGAAGGTTCAGGTACTTTAATTAATTTTAAACCTAGTACAGAAACTTTTACTGACATAGAATTTCATTATGATATTTTGGCAAAAAGATTACGTGAATTATCATTTTTAAATTCAGGTGTACGTATTAGCCTTAATGATGAGAGAACAGATAGACAAGATGTTTTTGAATTTGAAGGCGGTATTAGTGCGTTTGTGGTGCATCTTAATAAAAATAAAACACCATTATTTCCTGAAGTATTCCATTTTATTGCAGAAAAAGAAGGGGTTACGGTAGAAGTTGCAATGCAATGGAACGACTCTTATCAAGAAAATGTCTTTTGTTACACTAATAATATCCCACAGCGTGATGGTGGAAGTCATTTAGCAGGTTTTAGAGGTGCTTTAACACGTACAATCAATCAATACATAGAAGCTAGTGGCTTAGCTAAAAAAGAAAAAGTCTCAACTACTGGGGATGATGCTAGAGAAGGCTTAACAGCAGTCTTGTCAGTTAAAGTACCTGATCCAAAGTTTTCATCGCAAACTAAAGATAAATTAGTATCTTCAGAGGTAAAGCCGCTAGTTGAATCAACGATGAATGAAAAATTACAGGAATTTCTGCTAGAAAAGCCACACATAGCCAAAACTATCGTTGGTAAAATTATTGATGCGGCGCGCGCAAGAGAAGCTGCACGTAAGGCAAGGGAAATGACTCGAAGAAAAACCACATTAGATATCGCCGGACTACCAGGAAAACTTGCTGATTGTCAGGAAAAAGATCCAGCCTTGTCTGAGTTATTTTTAGTGGAAGGGGATTCTGCGGGTGGTTCAGCAAAACAAGGCAGAGATCGACGCACTCAAGCTATATTGCCTTTAAAAGGTAAGATTCTTAACGTTGAAAAAGCACGCTTTGATAAAATGATTTCCTCGGAAGAGGTGGGTACATTAATTACAGCGTTGGGATGCGGCATAGGCAAAGAGGAATATAATCTGGCAAAGTTACGTTATCATCGAATTATTATCATGACCGATGCTGATGTTGATGGCTCGCATATTAGAACCTTGTTATTAACGTTTTTTTATAGACAATTACCCGAGATCGTTGAGAAAGGCTATATCTATATTGCTCAACCACCTTTATATAAAGTTAAGAAGGGTAAACAAGAGCATTATGTTAAAGACGATGCTCAATTAAATGAATATTTAATTCAATTGGCGCTCGATAAAGCCCAGCTTTTTACAGATGAAACCGCACTACCAATACAGGGGCAAGGTTTGGAAAAGCTAGCTAAAGAGTATACGGGGGTGGTTAGTGTTATTAATCGTTTATCAAGACGATATGACGATGTGTTTCTAGAGCAGTTTTCTTATATGACCGTCATTACTGATGACATTAAAAAAGATCAACAAAAACTAGCAGCGTGGTTTGAAAAATTACAGCAACAACTGGAAGAGTCTGATAGTAAAGCTATATTTAAGATAGAACTCGAATACAGAGGAAGTAATGATTTTACAGCGGTAATAAATAAACGATTACATGGGATTACCAAAACATTTATTTTGCCCTCAGCTTTCTTTATTGGTAAGGATTATCAAAAAATAGCTCAATATGCCCAGGATACGTTGGGGATGTTTAGTGAAGGTTCTTATATGCAAATGGGTGAACGTCAGCACCCTGTCCTTAACTTTAAGCAAGCCTTTGAGTGGATGATGAAGGAAATTAAAAAAGGGCAGCATATACAGCGTTATAAAGGACTAGGTGAAATGAACCCAGAGCAATTATGGGAAACAACACTGGATTCCAACAATCGCAGATTACTACAAGTAAGAATTGAAGATGTTATTGCTGCAGATGAGATTTTTACAACCTTAATGGGTGATGTGGTTGAGCCGAGACGTGATTTCATTGTTAAAAATGCATTAGATGTGACAAATTTGGACGTTTAATTATGCTTAATTACCCTAAAATTGATCCAGTAATATTCAGTATAGGACCAGCTAAAGTTCATTGGTATGGACTTATGTATGTGATTGGTTTTGCCGCTGTTTGGTTTTTTGGGCAAATGCGCGCAAAAAAGTCATGGTCACCTATTAAACCTGAGGCCATAGAAGATTTAGTTACTTATGGCGCTTTAGGTGTGATTTTAGGGGGTAGAATTGGGTATATTTTATTTTATAATTTCAGTGAATTTATAAGTAACCCATTAATATTGTTTAAGATATGGCAAGGTGGAATGTCTTTTCATGGTGGTATGTTAGGCGTATTTGTAGCGATGTGGTTTTTTGCAAAAAAAAATCAATGTTCAATGCTGCAATTAACAGACATTATTGCGCCATTAGCACCAATAGGATTAGGTGCTGGTCGTATCGGTAACTTTATTAATTCAGAATTATGGGGTCAAACAACCCAAGTACCTTGGGGAATGATATTTCCAAACGGTGGACCTCTAGCACGACATCCTTCACAGCTTTATGAGGCTTTTTTAGAAGGGCTAATTCTATTTATTTTACTGTGGTTGTATTCACGAAAAAAGAGGGCTGTAGGAACAGTTACTGGATTGGCTTTGTTTTTTTATGGAAGCTTCCGATTTATTGTTGAATTTTATAGAATGCCTGATGCTCAACTAGGATATTTGGCATTAGATTGGGTAACTATGGGACAAATCTTGTCATTGCCTATGATTATTATTGGCATAGCATTGTTTTATTATTCAAATAATAAAAAATTAAATTAACTTTGGAAAATAATAAAATAACCCATTGATTTAAGAGTTAAATAATTACATACAAGAGAACAACAAAATTAATGAGGTATTAACGCTTTCGTTATTTAACGGGAGTTATGGATAGATAGAATATTATTCAATATGGAGCTTTAAGACATAAGTTCAGAAATCGCAAAAGGATTTGGCAACTAAGAGTAAACACCAAATACATTTGTGATAGATCAAAAAAGCAATGTTATAGTACTTAGATTCAACTAATAAGTGCAATTTATTTTTAACAGGAAAGAAAGTGGTTAGCTGATATAGTTCAGTGCTTTTTCAATCCGACCAAAGATGAGGAAGCTTATGAAAGGCTATAAACAGCTAACCAAGATACAA
>QVQF01000208.1 GCA_003584895.1 Methylococcales bacterium | reverse complement strand
GGTAAAAACTTCTATAGGCCTACTGATCCTGAAGTCGCAGCAAAATATGCTAAAAACTTTAAACCTTTAACCTTGGTTAAAATTGATAGCTTCGGTGGTTGGAATGCCGCACAGAAGAAACATTTCGCTGATGACGGAGTGTTTGATCAAATCTACGGAGCAGGAAAGTAATATAGTAAATCGTGTTGGGTTGATGTTGCATCAACCCAACCAAGCTATGAATTTGTTAAGAGCTTAACAAACCTCATTCGCTAGCTATTTACAATTATTCAGGAGTTAACAATCTCATGAGCCATGTTGTTGCTATAGCGGGTAGTATTTCCGCCAATTCAAAATCAAATGAGTTACTAAAATTTGCACTCTGGCATGTAGAAGCATCAGGGTTTTCTACCAAGATCTTTTCATTACGAGACATGCTAAGCAATATATTATTAGCGGATACTGCAAAAGAAAATCTATATTTAAAGCAAGTTACAGAACACCTTAATCGGGCAGATGCCGTTATTATTTCAATACCATTTTCTAAAGCTACTAATAGAAGTGCCTTGAAGATTTTTTTGGAATTCTTACCTAAGAAAGCCTTAGCAGGAAAGATAGTGCTTGCGATTGCAACAGGTGAGTCGCAAGGACATTTGTTAACTATAAATGAAGTATTGAAACCCGTGTTATTGGAATTAGGTGCTATTCAAGTATTGGGTGGCTTATATGTTTCTGAGGAACAAGTCGAAAGAGATAAGCGCGGACAATTACTGTTAGATAAAAATGCACAATTTAGATTCGACGAGAAAGTAGGAGAGCTAGAAGGAAAGCTGCTTCAACAGCTTGATCGAGTCGCAGTCTAGGAAGTACTCAAAGAATGCTGTAAGGGCGATTCGCCAGTGTTTATCGTTTTAGGTGAAAGTATCATGATTAAATATAAGTTACACTTAAAAGCCCCCTTGTATATTGTTGTGCTAGCTTTGTTGGCGAGTAGTTTGTCGTTATTTACAACCGCTAGTTATGCTAAAGAACACACTTCTTGGCCTAAAGAAATTACTGTGGGTTATCAAAAATCGGGCAGTTTGATTATTTTAAAAGCCACTGGAGAGTTGGAAAAACGTCTTGAGAAATATGGCGTTAAAGTTAATTGGGCAGAGTTTCAGTTTGGTCCACCTATGCTTGAAGCATTGAATGCCGGTAAGTTGGATTTGGGTATAGTCGGTGAGACGCCACCAGTTATAGCGCAGGCAGCACAAGGTTCTTCGATTGTTTATGTGGCGAATGAGCCTGCATCACCGAAAGGCCAGGGTTTGCTTATTGAAAAGGATTCGACGATAAAAGATATTGCCGAATTAAAAGGTAAAAAAGTTGCCGTTGCCAAAGGTTCTAGTTCGCATTATTTTCTGGTGCAAGCTTTGGCTCAAGCAGGCTTAACACTGAATGATATCCAGCCTACATATTTAGCACCTGCTGAAGCTAAGGCAGCCTTGACGCAAGGTGATGTTGCTGCTTGGGCTATATGGGACTATCACTATGCCTTGGCTGAACTACAAGCAAGCGCACGTTTGTTAGTTGATGGTACTGGGATAGTAAATAACTATTATTTTTATATTTCAAGACGTGATTTTGTTAATGAATATCCAAACGTAGTGAAAGAAGTATTAGCCGAAATAGATAAAACTGATAAATGGGAGCAAGCAAATCCGATTTCAGCGGCAGAAGCTATTTCAAAAACCAGTGGCGTGGATGCCAAGGTATTTGAACGTGCATTTATTCGTCGCAGCGGTTATGGCGTTCAAACCATTTCACCCTTGGTGATTGCTGCACAGCAAAAGCTTGCCGACACTTTTTATAATCTGGGTTTAATTCCTAAAGCCATTGTTGTTAAGGATGCTGTTTGGCAGCCTAAATAACTAGAGTAAACACACTTAAGGCAAGCAAGGTCTTTTTTAAAACATTATATTTTTAATTTGGAGAACATTATGAACAGAAAACTAAAGCCACTGTTTTTTATTACGCTGTTGGCATTAATAAGCTCTTTCTTTTCGACTGCATTTGCGGCCGACAAAGGCTGGCCTGAACAAATAACGGTAGGTTATCAAAAGTACGGTAGCTTGATTATTCTTAAAGGTACGGGTGAATTGGAGCAGCGTTTTAAAGCGCATGGCGTTACTGTAAATTGGGCCGAATTTCAATTTGGCCCTCCATTGCTGGAAGCGATCAATGCTGGAAAAGTTGATATAGGTAACGTTGGCGAAACGCCACCGATTTTCGCACAGGCGGCTACGGGTTCTTCTATCGTTTATGTGGCCAATGAGCCGGCTTCACCTAAAGGTGAGGGCTTGTTAGTCAAAACGGATTCGCCAATAAAAAGCATCACCGACTTGAAAGGTAAAAAAGTAGCGGTTGCCAAAGGCTCAAACTCACATTATTTTTTGATTCAGGCACTGGCTAAAGAAGGCTTAACCTTGAACGATATTATTCCTGCTTATTTGCCACCTGCTGAAGCTAGAGCAGCGTTAGAGCAAGGACATGTCGATGCTTGGTCTATATGGGATTATTTCTATGCTTCTGCTGAAATACAAGCAGACGTGCGTACTTTGACTACGGGTGTAGATACCGTTGACAACCATGCTTTCTATATATCAAGACGTCCTTTTGCCGAACAATATCCTGAGGCTGTAAAAGCTGTTATTGACGAAGTTGGAAAAACGGATGCTTGGATTACAGCTAACGCTCCAGCTGCGGCAGCATCATTAGCAATACAAACCGGTGTAGACGCCAAAATTTTACAACTTGCTATAGAGCGTAGTAATTACGGCCCGCAAGCGCTTACGTCACAAGTTATCGCAGCACAACAAAAGATTGCTGACACTATTTATGCGCTAGGTTTAATCCCTAAACCGATAGTCGTTAAAGATGCGGTTTGGCAGTCTAAATAAAACGAAGTTTCTTAGGTCGATATTGGCTTTTATGGAAGAATTTTAAGGCAAGGATGCCTCCACCATTTGTAATGGTTACTTATTGTGTAGTCATTATTTTCTGAGTAATCATTGGAGTAAACAATGAAGATTTTTTGGTTTTTACCAACACATGGCGATGGACGTTATTTAGGAACTAGCAAGCAGGCTAGACCCGTTAATCATCATTATTTGACTCAAATCGCTAGGGCTGCAGATGAGTTAGGCTACGAAGGTGTATTAATACCCACAGGTAAAACCTGTGAAGATTCATGGGTAGTTGCATCCTCTTTAGTGACGGCAACTCAAAGACTTAAGTTTCTGGTTGCTATACGCCCAGGTGTTATCTCGCCTGCTGGTGCGGCACGGATGACAGCTACACTGGATCGCTTTTCACAAGGGCGGTTGTTAATCAATATTGTTGTCGGTGGCGATGCCACACAACTGGCCGGTGATGGCATCTATCTTTCTCATGATGAACGTTATGATGATGCTGAAGAGTTTTTTCATATTTGGCGTGAGTTATTAAAAGGTGAGGAAGACGTTACTTTCGAAGGTAAGCATCACAAAATTGATGCAGGGCGATTATTGTTCCCTTCGATACAAAAACCAAATCCGCCGCTTTACTTTGGTGGCTCTTCTGAATCTGCGCATGAATTTGCCGGAAAATATGTAGATTCTTATTTAACGTGGGGCGAGCCTCCTGCCAAAGTGGCTGAAAAAATTGCCGATGTCCGTTCGCGGGCGGAAAAGCATGGAAGAACCGTTAGTTTTGGTATTCGCTTACATATTATCGTACGCGAAACTGAAGAAGAAGCCTGGCAAGCAGCTGAAGAGCTGATTAAATATGTTGATGATGAAGCGGTAGAGCGCGCTCAGAAAGCCTTTAAACGTTCGGATTCTGTAGGCCAACGACGTATGGCAGAATTAACCCAGTGGGGCGGTTCTCGTACTCGCGAGGCTTTAGAGGTTTCCCCTAATTTATGGGCAGGTGTAGGTTTAGTGCGAGGCGGTGCAGGAACGGCACTCGTAGGCGATGCACAAACCGTGGCTGATCGTTTGCAAGAATATGCAGATTTAGGTATCGAGAATTTTATTCTTTCAGGTTATCCGCATCTTGAAGAAGCTTACCGCATTGCAGAATTATTGTTTCCTTTATTGCCGGTTAACTATGTTCAATCCAGAACTGGCGATGTCGTGCATTTAAGTCCTGTTGGCGATACCGGGACGGTAGATTTAACTACAGAGTTAAGGGTGTCTGCATCATGAATAAGCGCTCCCATTATGAGTTACCAAACTGGTTAAGTTGGTTAAAAGACGCTAGCGGTTGGTTACTGCCTATTTTATTAATAGCATTTTGGGATATTGCTGCACGCTATGGCTGGATCACCTCAAAAATATTGCCAGCACCCTCAGATATTGTTAATGCTGCGATTAATCTAAGTCTTTCAGGTGAGATATTTAAAAATATTTTAATCAGCACCAAACGAGCGGGTGGTGGCTTATTAATTGGTGGTTCTATAGGTTTAATTTTAGGCTTACTAAATGGCATATTTAGGCCGGCTGATCGTTATTTAGATACCACGATACAAATGATCAGAAATATACCGCATCTGGCATTGATACCTTTAGTGATTATCTGGTTTGGCATCGGTGAAGAGGGCAAAATATTTCTAGTTGCTCTAGGTGTGTTCTTTCCGATATATGCAAATACCTATCATGGCATAAAAATGGCTGATCCTCAGTTGCTTGAAATGGGGCGAGTATACGACTTGAATCATTGGCAATTATTTACTCAGGTTATTTTTCCTAGTGCTTTGCCGTCTATACTGGTCGGGCTTCGTTATGCGCTGGGTTTTATGTGGTTGACCTTGATTGTCGCTGAAACTATAGCAACCACTTCTGGCATAGGTTACATGGCTATGAATGCCCGAGAATTTATGCAAACGGATGTAGTGGTGTTGGCTATTTTGATTTACGCCTTGTTGGGTAAGTTGGCAGATACAGCTGCGCATTTACTTGAATTAAGGTTGCTGCAATGGCATCCAAGTTTTAGACATAGTTGATCAAATTTAAGTACTAACAGTGAAAAAGGAACATTACATGCCTATTCCAAATATAAATATACTGAGAGAACGCTCAGCGTATTTTAATTCAGATGCTGTATCTAACTATCTCAAACCTAAAATGAAAGTTGTGGAAAAAGTTAAATCAAACTCAGCTTCTGGTATTGCGATTCAGGTACAAAATTTAAGTAAAAGTTTTGGTGACATCAAGGTTCTTGAGAATTTAAACCTAGATATTAAGCCAGGAGCCTTCGTTGCCATTGTGGGTCGTAGTGGCTGCGGTAAAAGTACTTTACTACGATTGATTTCAGGTCTCGATCAAGCTGAGGTTGGCTCGATATCTTACGACGGAAATCCTCATAGCTCTATAAACGGCGATGCAAGGTTTATGTTTCAGGAAGCGCGTTTACTTCCGTGGCAAAGCGTCATAAACAACGTACGTTTAGGACTTAAAAAAACTGATTTTCCGAAAGCGTTAAATGCTTTACAGCAAGTAGGACTTGATGCCCGTGCTGATGTTTGGCCTTCAGTGCTTTCAGGTGGACAAAGGCAGCGGGTCGCTTTGGCACGATCATTAGTGCATGAGCCGCGTTTATTGTTACTAGATGAACCTCTGGGCGCCTTAGATGCTTTAACACGTATTGAAATGCAAGGTTTGATCGAGAAACTTTGGCGAGAACATGGCTTCACTGCCATTTTAGTGACTCACGATATTTTCGAAGCAGTCTCTTTAGCAGATCGGGTTATTTTGCTTAATGATGGAAAAATTGATCTAGATATAAATATAGATCTGCCTAGACCAAGACAACGAAGTGACGTGGAATTAAACCGCTTAGGCGAAGAGATTTTACAGCGTATTTTGACTAGGCCAGTAGCATCATAAAAGTAGAGACTTATGACGACTACAGCACTTTATTACTTAAAACAAAAGCTCAAAGCTACAGCCGCGGAAAGAGATCAAGCAGGCGGCACTGCTTTTAATGAACGACAACTGATTAGAGAAAGTGGTTTATTAAAACTATTTTTACCAGAACGCTTTGGAGGAGCCACTGCGGACTGGTCGGTTATTTTACAGTCGGTTAGGGACATTGCTAGCGTTGACAGCTCTCTAGCCCATATCTTCGGATTTCAACATTTGATCTTGGCAACTATCCAGCTTTTTGGAACGCCGGCACAAACCGAACGTTACTTTGCTGAAACAGGACAAGATAATTTGTTTTGGGGTAATGCCTTAAATCCTCTGGATACCCGAACCTTGGTCACGAAAGTAGACGAGCGCTTATTTATTAATGGCCATAAGAGTTTTTGTTCAGGTGCACGTGACTCAGATCGGCTACTTATTTCTGCTTTGAATGAAGAAGGGCGCTTACTGGTTGCAGCAATACCAAGTAAGCGCGAGGGCATTAGTATTCATGATGATTGGGATAATATCGGCCAACGACAAACCGATAGCGGCAGTGTCATGTTTAATCAGGTTGAGTTATTTGAGGATGAGATTTTGAGTTCACCTGGGCCTTTAGGTAGCACTTTTGCCAGTTTGAGACCGCTAATTGCTCAGCTTTCCTTTTGCAATATTTATCTAGGTATTGCCTTAGGTGCTCTTGAAGAAGCGGTTGTATTTACCAAAACCCAGGGGCGGCCATGGTTTAGCTCTGGAGTACAGGAGATAGAGAAGGACCCTTATATTCTGCGCCGTTATGGTGAACTTGGTGCTGAAGTTAGGGCCGCTGTAGCACTGACAGATAATGCGGCATTGAAACTTCAAGCGGCTTGGGAGCAGGGCGATAACTTGACGCCTGAGGAGCGTGGGCAATGTGCTCTGGATATTGCGGCTGCAAAAATTATCACGTCACAAACAGGCTTACAAGTGAGTACTAAAATATTCGATGTGATGGGTGCAAGAGCCACCACTGCCAGCTTAAGGCTAGATCGATATTGGCGTAATGTGCGCGTGCATACTCTTCATGATCCTGTTGATTACAAGTTACGTGATATAGGCGATTGGGTACTTAACCAACACTTGCCTACACCTACTTTTTATTCCTGAGCTAGCTTTAACACAAACACCTAAAGAGAACTATCAATGACAAAAATAATAGATATGCGCAGTAGACCTTCGTTTCTACATGATTTTTATGGCGCAACTCAAGGCACCGATGAATATGAAGTCGCTAAATGGCTTAATCGTCGTGTCGGCTCTAAAGATGATGAACATTTTAAGCGCTCTACAACCATAGAGGCTTTTGTTGAAGAAGTCCGAGAAGTAGGCATAACCGCATCGGTTGTTGTTGGTCGTGATACACCTAACTTAACCATATCTAATGATAGGATTTTAGAGCTGACAGCACCCTATAAAGAATTGATAGGTATTGCTTCAGTCGATCCGCAAAAACAAAATGCAGTTGCTGAGATCGAACGCGCGGTTAAACAGTTAGGTTTTAAAGGTATTAATATTGAACCTGGTTTTGGCAGTCCTGCACTTAAGGTTGATGATCCACGACTTTTTCTAATCTACGAAGCCTGTGAGCACTTGAGCGTTCCTGTGTTTTTAATGTCAGGCCCAACTACACCAGACTTAGAGTATGCAAATCCTGCTGCGGTCGGCAGACTTGCTCGTGCTTTTCCTAACTTAGCCATTGTTTGCTACCACGGTTATTATCCTTATGTGAGTGAAATGATTGGCGTAGCTTTTCGTTATCAGAATGTTTATGTGGTTCCTGATATGTATATTTTTCTTCCTGGTGGCAGCTTATATGTTGAAGCGGCCAATGGTTTTATGCGTAATCAATTGTTATTTGGTAGCTCATATCCGTTTCGGGCTATGGGCCAAACCGTTGATGATTTTATAGGACTGGGCTTCAAAGGAGAGGTATTAGAGGATGTGCTATTCAATAATGCCATACAGTTATTAAAACTTGATATTTAGAGTGATATGCAAACTATAAACAATGAAGAACGGGCATTGACTACTGCTGAAATAGAAACCGATATTCTAGTGATTGGTGGAGGAACAGCAGGGCCTATGGCTGCCATTAAAGCAAAACAACAAGATCCTAGCTTACGGGTTTTATTGTTAGAAAAAGCTAATGTTAAACGTAGTGGCGCTATTTCCATGGGTATGGATGGCCTTAATAATGCTGTTATTCCAGGTTATGCCACGCCTGAACAATACGTCAAAGAAATTACCGTCGCTAACGATGGTATTGTTAACCAAAAGACCTTATTTGCCTATGCTGAAAATAGCTATGCGATGATCGAGGAATTAGATAGCTGGGGCGTTAAGTTTGAGAAAGATGAGAATGGCGACTACGCAGTAAAAAAAGTGCATCACATGGGCACTTATGTTTTACCGATGCCAGAAGGACATGATATTAAGAAAGTGCTGTATCGTAAATTGAAACAGACGAGAGTAAAAATCACCAACCGCTTGGTCGCTACTCGCGTTCTGATCGCTGAGGATGGTCGGGTGGCTGGTGCTTTGGCTTTTGATTGTCGTAGTGGCGTTTTTACCGTTATCCGAGCAAAAGCCGTCATCCTTTGTACGGGAGCTGCTGGACGTTTAGGCTTACCTGCATCGGGTTATCTATTTGGAACCTACGAGAATCCTACTAATGCTGGTGATGGCTATAGTATGGCCTATCATGCAGGAGCTGAATTATCTGGCATTGAATGCTTTCAGATTAATCCTTTAATCAAAGATTACAATGGCCCAGCTTGTGCCTATGTGACAGGCCCTTTGGGCGGTTACACGGCAAATGCTCAGGGCGAACGCTTTATCGAGTCCGATTATTGGAGCGGCCAGATGATGCAGGAATTTCATCAGGAACTGGCCGGAGGAAAAGGCCCTGTTTTCTTAAAAGTAGATCATTTAGCCGAAGAAACTATAGCAAACATTGAAACCATTTTGCATAGTAATGAGCGACCTAGTCGTGGTCGTTTTCATGAAGGACGGGGTACGAATTACCGCACCGATATGATAGAAATGCACATCTCCGAAATTGGTTTGTGTAGTGGTCATAGCGCTTCTGGCGTATGGGTTAATGAGCACGCTGAAACCACTGTACAGGGACTCTATGCGGCAGGTGATTTGGCCTGCGTTCCTCACAATTACATGCTGGGTGCTTTTGTTTATGGTCGCTTGGCGGGTGAATCGGCGGCCAGTTATTGCGCTAACACCGAATTGGCAAAAGTCGATACAACGCAAGTGGAGACGGAACGTCAGCGAATTTTTGCTCCACTAAACCGTAAGCACGGGCTTTCTCCAGCACAAGTGGAATACAAGTTACGTCGTCTAGTGAATGATTATTTACAGCCACCTAAGGTGGCGCGGCGTATGGAGATAGGTTTGGTACGTTTTGAAGAGATACGCAATGATATACAACAGATGCTTGCAACTAACCCACATGAATTGATGCGAGCCGCAGAAGTCGGTTTTATTCTCGATTGTGCGGAGATGGCGGCTAAAGCCTCGTTGTTTCGCACCGAAAGTCGTTGGGGGCTTTATCATGCTCGTCAAGATTATACCGAGCGCAATGATGCCGAGTGGTCTGTGCATGTTCAAGTACAAAAGGATCAAGCCGGCACTATGTCAGTCTTTAAAAGAGCATTGGAACCTTATATTGTAGAACCTGATGATGTAGAAAAAGCGGTATACCAGCAAATACGTATTCAACCTAAAGGCACTGTTGTTTTGTCAGGAGGCTCTCATGAGCTTTAGTTCTATTGATTTTCCGGTTAAGGTAGATTTGAATGCTTGCATAGCTGATAAAGGCTGCACAGTGTGTATTGATGCTTGCCCCTTAGATGTGCTGGTTATAGACCCCGCTACTGGCAAAGCCAGTATGAAATATGATGAATGCTGGTACTGTCTACCTTGCGAAAAAGATTGCCCAACCCAAGCAATCCGCGTAGATATTCCCTATTTACTAAGGTAAGCGAAATGGAATTAGATTTAATATTAAGATCTCGTCTGGCTGATCCTGATCCAGTTGTAAGACGTATCGCGCTTATCGACTTAGTCGATGAAACTGATCCCGATATCGCAGAGCCGTTACTAATAGCAGCCTTGCAGGATTCTAACAAAGAAGTACGTATTGAAGCGGCCTTAGCGCTTGAAGCACAAGATAGTCCTGAAGCTATTAGCGCATTGTTAAAAGCATTAGAAGATAGCGAGCGCTCTGTGCGAGAAATGGCCGCCCAATCATTGAGTGCTAATAAAAATCCAGAGCTTGGTGCTCTGCTTATTGCCTGGACGGAGCATGTTGATGCCGATGTTAGAGTTGCTATTTTTCGTGCTTTACGTGAATTACGTTTAGCTGCTGCTACCGTTCCAGCTCTTAACGCTTTGGCTGATCAAGATGCTCGTGTGCGTAGAGAAGCGGTGGCTGTTTTGGGTTGGCTAAAAGATGGTACTACACTGTCACAATTGGTTAATCTGGCAAAAAATGATCCTGACACTGAAGTAAGGCGAGCTGCTGTCGGTGCCTTAGGTTTTGCAGCAGATGATACAGTAAGAGTTGCGGTTGACTTGGCATTGTTCGATATAGATTGGCAGGTGCGAGAAGAAGCCGCGACCGTTGCGGGTAAGCTAGGTTTAGATTCCCTAGTCGCCTCTTTAATTCGAGCCCTAGAGGACACTTACTGGCAAGTGCGGCTTAAAGCCGCTCGTAGCTTGGGTCGACTAAAGAATAAGTTAGCGGTAGCGTCTTTGTGCGAGGTGTTGGTACATCCTATTAGTAATTTACGTAAAGAAGCCGCTCTAGCGCTAGGAGAAATCGCAGATACTGCGGCTTTATCTGCTCTTGCTGTGGCTGCGAAAGATCCTGATCCAGATGTGCGAAAAGCAGCTAATCTTGCTGTGAGTCGTATTAGTTTAGTTCATAACAAAGAATGATAGCCATTATTAGGCACACGTGACAGGTCGCGACCTATCCCTACGGTATCTCAAAGCAATGGCTCATTGTGTCGGGTTACGCTATCGCTAATCCGACCTACATGCTTTTCTAGCTCTAAAAACAATAGTCATTCCTAAGCTTAGTATCACTGAATTAGATATGGGTATCTAATATCGTCGTTTTATTATCAGCATATTCTTCTTTAAACTTAGCTTGAAATTAGATAACGGGCTTTATGTTGGCTATAGCTAGAAAGCCGTGCAGCGCATTCATTTTGCTGATGGCGGTTTGTTTGATCAAATTTATAAAAAAGAATAAGTGCGTGGGTGAATTGGAGTCGAGTTATGTCACAAAATAGTATTATGCCGGGCTTTCGGCTGACTATCGGGTTTACCGTAGTCTATTTAAGTTTGGTGGTTTTAATTCCATTAAGCACCTTGGTGTTTCAAAGTTTTCGTTTGAACTGGGAAGATTATGTACACATCATTAGCAATAAACGGGTGTTATCTTCATTCCGCGTTAGTTTTACAGCGGCACTGGTCGCGGCTTTAATAGCCAGTTTCTTTGGTTTTATTGTCGCCTGGGTTTTGGTGCGTTATGAGTTCTTCGGTAAACGTATTTTTCATGCCTTGATTGATTTCCCCTTTGCGCTGCCGACAGCGGTTGCAGGTATTGTATTGGCGACTATCTTTCAGCCTAGTGGCTTTTTAGGGAAACTGCTGATTGATACCTTAGGGGTACAAGTCGCCTTTAAACCTCTGGGTATTGTGATGGCGCTGATTTTTATCAGTATCCCATTTGTGGTGCGTACCGTTGAACCCGTGTTGCTAGAATTTGAAGCGTCTATGGAAGAAGCGGGGGCTAGTTTGGGTGCTACTCGTTTACAGGTCTTTAATAAAATTATTTTTCCGAATGTGTTCCCGGCCTTGCTGACTGGGTTCGCGCTGGCGTTTGCTAGAGGTGTCGGCGAATACGGCTCTGTCATTTTTATTGCAGGCAATCTTCCTTATGTCTCGGAAATTGTGCCCTTGTTAATTGTCACCAAGCTGGAGCAGTTTGATATTGAAGGTGCGACGGCGATTGCCTTAACGATGCTAGTGATTTCCTTCCTACTATTGTTGTTGATTAATGTGCTGCAATACTGGGTGCGTAAACGTTCTGGACAATTATAAGATGAGTGCGAATATGAATGTTATTCAATTACCCGTCGCTAAATTAGTAGCGCGTCAACCCCAAGCATTACAAGATCCAGATTGGGTTAGATGGAGTTTAGTGACGATTGCTGTCTGCTTTATTGGCTTGTTTATCTGCCTGCCTTTGGGTTTGGTTATCGTTAAAGCATTTTCTAAAGGCATAGAGGCTTATTGGGCAGCCTTATCTGACCCCGACACCTTGGCAGCCCTCAGGCTGACGCTATTAACGGCATTAGTGACTGTGCCGTTGAATACAATCTTTGGTCTAGCTGCCGCTTGGGCGGTTACTCGTTTTGATTTTAAGGGCAAAAGTCTGTTGACGACCTTAATTGATTTGCCGTTTTCAGTCTCGCCGGTGATTTCGGGTTTGATATTTGTCTTGTTATTTGGTGCTGAGGGCTGGTTTGGTAGTTGGCTGATAGAGCATGATATTAAAATAATTTTTGCAACGCCGGGCATTATTCTA
>QVQF01000162.1 GCA_003584895.1 Methylococcales bacterium | reverse complement strand
GTACAAATAACGGTAACTTTAAATTTAGACAAAATTAACAGTTTAATTGAAGAAATGACAAAGGAATAAACTATGCTTTGGATAAAAGCTTTACACTTGATATTTATGGTTACTTGGTTTGCTGGCTTATTTTATTTACCCCGCTTATTTGTTTATCATGCGCAAAGTACAGATAAAATAAGCAGTGAACGATTTAAGGTAATGGAGCGTAAGCTATTTTACGGCATCATGACGCCAGGTATGATCGCAACCTTTGTGTTTGGTATCTGGATGTTACTTGATTATGCTTGGGTGCTGTATGCAAGCACTTGGTGGTTAACTATAAAGATTACATTATTAGGATTAATGTTAGTTTATCATTATTTTTGCGGTGTATGGCTACATGATTTTAAGAATGATCATAACGCTCATGGTCATGTTTATTATCGTTGGATGAATGAAGTCCCAGTGATTTTTTTAATAAGTATTATCATCTTAGCAGTTGTTAAACCTTTCTGAGTAGTGGCTAAAGCTCAATAGGGGTAAAAGTATAGAAAAATTAAAAGACATATCTTGATTATGTTGAATTAATTTGCTATTTTACATCTTAAATAAGTAGAGTCTCACTGTTAGAGCTCATGCATCAACGTAAAATTAAATTTATATGAGTTAATTAGAACTCTAAGAAAAATTTTTTTTCAAAACTTAACTTACTTTCATTTATTGAATACTAATGACATAAATTTGTTAGTAAATAAAATAATCAATAAGATAAATCGTTAGATAAAATTTAACAAAAAATCATACTCATAACTATTATAGTTTTGACAAAATGAGCATAACTACCATCTTAGAGTAAGCATTATGAGCACTATTTACGGCTGGTTTTCATCTACAGAAAAAGCTTTTGACCTGGATTGTATTGAACAGCAAGGGGCTACTTTAAAATCTATAAAAAATGTACATTCAAGTGTAGCTAAGTATAAAAACGTAGCAGAAATGACAGGGTATGGGCTAAGGGCAGCTCCTAGTGTTTATCAATCATCAAGTTTATTGGTGATAATTGAAGGTGACCCATATTGGAGTGATGATGAATTAAAAAACATTGCAAATAAAGGCGACTCATCTCGGGCATTAGCAGTTGGTTTTATAAAGTACGGGCGTTTAGTCCTTAATAAAATTCATGGTCCTTTTTCATTTTGTATTATGGAGCCTGAGCAACATTATGCATTATTAGCCAATGACAGACAGGGTATTAGACCTTTAGCTTATTATTATCAACATGGCTTATTGGTTTTTGGCTCTAAGTTAGATAATATTATTTCACATCCTTGCGTTAATAAGGTCATTGATCAGCAGGGCATCTATAATTTTCTTTATTCTCATATGATTCCTAGTCCAGGAACTATTTACAAGGACATTTCAAAATTACAACCAGGTGAATACATAGAGATTAATAGTAATAAGTTTATACGTAATTTTTACTGGCAGTCTGATTACACTGAAAGTACTTTTACTAAACTAGAATTGATAGATCAGGTTCATATACAGCTAGATAGGTCTATTGCTGCATGCCAACCAAATAAAGAAACAGGTGTTTTTCTAAGTGGAGGGCTCGATAGCAGTACGGTAACAGGATTTTTTCAAAACTTTGCAGAACATAAAGTGGATGCATTTACTATGGGTTTTGATGCCGAAGGCTATGATGAAATGCCTTATGCTCGGTTAGTAGCAGCACATTTTAAAGTAAATTTACATGAATATTATGTATCACCTGTAGATGTTTTAAATTCAATACCGATAATTGCACAAACGTATGATGAACCTTTTGGTAATGCATCAGCTGTGCCAACCTATTATTGCGCTAAATTTGCTCGTGAAAGAGGAATGACAAGATTGTTAGCGGGAGACGGTGGCGATGAAATATTTGCTGGAAATAGTCGTTATGCTAAGCAAAAGCTATTTGACTATTATCGCTATCTGCCTAGTTGTGCTAAAGCAGCCTTAGAGCCTATTGCTAATAACATACCAATTTTAGGTAAATTACAAAGTTATATTGAACAGGCTAATATCAATATGCCTGATCGATTGGAAACATATAACTTTTTACATCGTAGTCCACTATCGGATTTTTTTACTGAAGAGTTCCTAAAACAAATTGATCCTGAGGTACCGATTGAAAATTATCGATCAACTTATAATCGAGCTAACACGGATGATTTGGTAAAACAGATGCTGCACTTAGATGGAAAGTTTACCTTGGCAGATAATGACTTAAGAAAAGTTAATCGTATGTGTGAGCTTGCTGGTATAGAGGTTCAATATCCAATGTTACATGATGATCTCGTTCAGTTTTCTGCTGGAATTCCAGCAAAATGGTTAATGCAAAATTTTGAATTAAGATCATTTTATAAAAAAAGTATGCAGGATTATTTACCAAAACAAACTTTAAATAAGAATAAACAAGGATTTGGATTACCTTTTGGAGTTTGGATGTCTCAGGATAAGCAGCTAAAACAATTTGCTTTGGATAATTTATTCAGCTTTTCAAGGCGAGGGATTGTAAACCCTGTTTATATAAAAAATATTATTCAATTACATCAAAAAGGACACTCTACATATTATGGTGTCATGATTTGGTTATTAATAATGTTAGAACAGTGGCTTATAGCTCATGACGTTCCATAATTTATTTGACGAATATAATTTATTTAGAGTTAATCTTTGAAAGTGATCTGCTGTTAAATTTTAGTAGAGCTAGTTATGTAGATTAATAGTGACGCTATCTGAAAAAGAAAAAGTTATGAATTGATGGCGCATCATGATAGATGAAAGACTCAAAAGAAATGATAATTCATAAAAAAGTAAGCAGTAAATCATAATCAATTAAAGCAGAAGGTTATAGCTTGGAAGATAAGAAAGTTTTATTAATTGTAGAAGATGATCTTGGCCTACAAAAACAATTAAAGTGGAGTTTTGAATCCTATCACACGGTAATAGCAAGTAATAGAAGTGAAGCTATTGCAGCATTAAGACGCTTTGTGCCAAGTGTTATCACATTAGACTTAGGTTTACCTCCGGATTCAGCTAATGCCAGTGAAGGACTAAAAACATTGCAAGAAATTCTTGAGCTAGCACCTGCAACTAAAATAATTGTCGTCACCGGTAATGATGATAGGGCAAATGCTGTTAAAGCAGTAGCAATGGGGGCTTATGATTTTTATCAAAAGCCTATTGATACAGATATTTTAAATCTGATCATAGAGCGTGCTTTTCAACTGAATGAATTGGAAAATGAACATCAGTTGTTGCAAAAAAAAACAACTGAACCATTGGTTGGTCTTATTGCTTCATGTAGAAAAATGCAAGAATTATGTCGTACTATTGAAAAAATATCTCCAACTAATGCTACTGTATTATTAATGGGGGAGAGTGGCACTGGAAAGGAAGTGCTCGCAAAAGCAATGCATCGTTTAAGTGACCGTTCTACTCAAGCATTTGTGGCGGTAAATTGTGCTGCTATACCTGAAAATTTGCTGGAAAGTGAGTTATTTGGTTATGAAAAAGGTGCATATACTGGAGCAGCGCAACTAACAAAGGGCAAAATAGAATATGCAAATAAGGGAACTTTATTTTTAGATGAAATTGGTGATCTGCCAATGTTATTACAATCAAAGTTATTACGTTTTTTGCAAGAAAGAACAATAGAGCGTATTGGGGGGCGACAAGAAATCCCAATTGATGTGCGTATTATTTGCGCTACGCATCAAAATCTAGAAGACCAGATTGATAAAAAAAAATTTAGATTAGATTTGTATTATCGGATTAGTGAGATAGTTATTGATATCCCACCATTAAGAGAGAGAGAAGGTGATGCAATAACAATTGCAATTGCTTTTTTAAAAAAATATTGCAGCCTACATAATAAAAAAATTAAAAGTTTTAGTGTAGAAGCAGTTGCAGCTATTGAAGCTTATTCATGGCCCGGAAATATAAGAGAACTTGAAAATAAAATTAAAAGAGCCGTGATTTTGTCAGATGATATCAATATTACCTTCAATGATTTGGAGCTTGAAAAAAATATCGATACTGCTATGCCAGTTAATTTGAAAGAAGTACGGGAGTCAGCTGAAATAATGGCTATAAAAAATGCTTTAATGCATAGCAACAATAATGTGTCTAATACTGCAAAACTTCTGGGTGTGAGTAGACCTACTTTATATAGCCTAATTGAAAAATATGGGATACCAATAAATGAATAATTTAAGTGTAGGTAATAAGAGTATTAAAAAAGATTCATGTTATGAAACTCAAAATAAATGGTTATTGGCCATAGTTATAATATTGTTACTATTGTTATTTATGCCTACCTTATTGTGGCTTTGGGGCAGGTGGACTATGAGTGTTTGGCAAAATGGTCATGGAGTTTTAGTGTTTGCCCTAGTGATCTATTTAATATGGAGAGAATTACAAAAATTAATATATTTACCCTCTAGTAGTAATTCGTGGGGATTTGTTATTTTAATTCCAAGTTTATTAATATATATGCTCGATACTGGCATTAACACTCAATTACTGTCTAGTATTGCAATGTTTACATCGGTTATAGGTTTATCAATGTTGTTTTTAGGTACGGAAAAAACAAAAGCTATACTTTTCCCCCTACTAACCATGTTACTTACATTACCCATTCCTTTAGTTTTTACAGAAGCTATACATTTAATGCTCAGGCATATTGCCACAAAAAGTGTTGCATTTATATTAAGTCAAATGGGTATACCCGTTTTCACAAGCGGAACACTATTAGAAATAGAGGGCGGTACATTAATGGTTGCGGATGCCTGTAGTGGTTTTGCGACGCTTTATGCAGCAATAACCATTGCGATTCTAACGGCTTATTTTTGTACATCTACAAAAAGAAGAATAGTTCTCTTATTGATAGCCGCGCCTCTTGCGATAGGTGTCAATATAATAAGAGTATTGGTACTCGCATTATTAGTTAATTACTATGGTTTGAATATTTTAGCAACATCAGCACATGAGTTATCAGGCTTATTAACATTTATGGTAGCTTTACCCATACTATTCATCATTGGAAAAAATCCAATTAATCATAAAAATTTCATTGAGAAAAAACTATGATGTCTACACGCCAAGCTTTGCCAGTAATAATCCTTATCATGTCGGCATTAATTCCAACCATTATTCATAGTTATTTGAATTTAAAAACAGACGATAATTTATCGACTCGCCAAATTAGCCAAGTATTGGGTTCTTATGTATCAAAACCTACTCAACGTAAGGCAGAATGGGGGGAAGATACTTTTGCTTGTTATGATTGGATTGAACGCATATATACAAATCAACAAGGTAAATCAGTACGTTTGTTCGTGGGGCGGTCCTATGATCATAAAAGGTTATATCATCATCCAGAGCTTGCTTTGTCTTATGGTAAAGATTTAAGAATGATTGGGGAAATAAAATATTCAGAACAACCTAATATACCCGTTAAATTACTAGCTAACGAAACGAAACCTGTAATAGCCGCTTACGCATTAATATACGATAAGCAATTCGTTGAAAATGCAATTACCCATCAATTAATGACTTCAATTGTCCAGCTGATAACGCCAAGAAAACCAATGACATTATTTTATGTGGAAGAAGAAAATACGCCTGAAAAAAGTATATTTACTGAAACGGATGCCGCATTCATTCTTGAAAAAGCTATTAAAGATTTTTTAACGGTGTAAAACAGCTTGTAAAAATGACCAGCTAATCCGTGAAAACAGCGCTAAAGTTGATCATGTAAAATAACTAACGTATTGATTTATAGTACGTAAACGAGTAGAGGAAACGCTGAATGTGGTTAATGTTAGTTGCTGTTTTCCAATTAGAACAGCACGTTAGCGATTTTACATGATCAGCTATGACACTTTTTTCCCAGTGTTAATGGCTATTTTTCCACGGCAATACCTTTTAATTCAGCAAGACGTCGACTGCTAAGCGCCAGTTTTTTTAAAATTTCAGGCGATTCAAAACGTTCTACGTCTAGCAGATTAAGTGAGGTAATTTGTGCCATCAGGAATTTTTCTAGTTATGTCGTGTATAGAAAATTGTATTTTTTATACACGTTGCTCTCGAGATGTATAGAAAAGCGTAAAACATTTTTATACTTCTACTATGTGTCTGGCGTCAATTATCTTGTCCGGTTCGCATCAATTGTAAAACAGCACGTTAGCGATTTTACAAGATCAACTATGACGCTGTTTTCACCGATTAGTTGGTCATTTTTTCAAGCTGATTTCATTGGTCAGACGTTTCCCTATTAGGCAGCACAAATTTGATGTCCAAGGATCTTAAATAAGTTTGTAACCCTGCGTCTTGCAGCGGTATTAAATGGGCTTCACTAACAGACTCATTGTAATGTGCATGCCAATAACCTGGTGGAGTGATGAAGGCTGAATACGGTTTCCAATCCACTCTTGTCGGATTTATTATTTCTCCTTGTGCAGAAATCCTTGTGCCAACGAGTGTGTAGCAACCGGGAGCACAGTCTAAGATCAAATCCAGGGCTACCGACTGATGCCGGTGCGGCAATTGAACTGCATTCTTTGGCAATACCCCGAGCATAGCCCACAGCGTATGGGTCACTGTTAAAGTTTGATCCATTGCTTTGTTGGCAAGTAAGACGCTAATGCGGCTGCGGTTCACAGCTTCCGCTTCTTTTTTTACTTTAGCTAACTCCCGCAAGGAATCTTCAGCAGTATAAAGCGTTGGTTTAAAACGATGAATGTTAGCCTTAGCGCCTAGGTAGCGTAGGAGCGGTTCGTCATGAACCAGGTAAAAGACAGAATCGGTATTAGCAAAGTGACTTGTTTCTTTACCCATCGGCAACACCACAAAATCGCCTTTTTTCCAGGGAATTTTTATACCATCAAAATCAGTCAGCCCACTTCCATACATGACATAAAATAATTGCGAGGTGGCATTGAAATTCGTAGACAGAGCGTCTCCAGCTAGAATGCGCACGAAATTGGCACAAAGAGCAGGACTGGTCGCTGGCCCTTCACAACCTAATTCAGCACTTATATCAAGCGGAATAATCCGGGTGCCGCCAGATTCATGTAACTCGCTACTGAAATCGGCAAACGGAATGTGAGATATAGCCCCAGAAGTGATGGGATCTGCGGCGGTTGTATATTCGTAAAATAGACAATTTTCAATTAAGTTTTTGAGTTCAATTGCTTTATCTGATGTAGTCATGGAGATTGCCTTTTAGGTTAGGGTTGTAACTTCGAATAATTAAATTCTGTAACTTCCTGTTCTGCGACTGATTTGAAGCATCAGAACCGCAAAGTTTTATGCTTCGTTGGCTAATAATAGCAATTCTTTAGCTACGATAATGTCCACCCGTCAAATCCAACAGGCGCTTTTGTGCATCAAAATGACGTTCGATATAACCCAGCTCGAAACGTTCATGTCGCGTTTGCGCAGCCACTGTCTCAATCTCAATCTCAATCATTTCGGGAGTAAGCAAGGTCAATGGCTGGCCAGTACTCATGTCTAGAATCTGGGTTTGCGCAACTCGCTCGATGAAATAAAGGTCATCGAACGCTTGTACTACCGTTGGCGCTATAGTGATTACACCATGATTGCTCAGAAACAGAACATCGGCATCACCAATTATGCTTGCCATACGCTCTCCTACTGAGTCCGACAAAGCCACCCCGTCGTAATGGGTATCATAGGCTACTCTGCCATAAAATCGACAAGCAGTTTGCGTCGCCCATTCGATTCGGCCTCCAGCTATCATGGTCAGAGCGGTAGCGTAAGGCTGATGGGTATGCAGCAAAACACGGGCACGAGGAACTATTCGATGGATTGGCGCATGGATGTGGTGCGCCGAGGCTGAAGGTTCGCCTTTGCCGCGAACCACTTTGCCGTTGAAATCACAAACGATAAGGTTTGATGCGGTAATCTCAGAAAAATGCAGGCCGAAGGGATTGACCAAGAAATGTTGTGCGTCGGGCAGTAAGGCGGAGAAGTGATTAGCAATGGTCTCATGAAGATTATTAGCCACCGCCATATGAAAGGCTGCGGCTAAATCCACGCGAAGTGACCATTCGGCTTCGCTAGCCTTCAGCACGGATCTGACTCACTGTGATAGTTTATGCTTGAAAACTTGTACATGGTTTGGACTGGCCTCTTTAATCTTTATTAATCCACTTATTTAGTACCAAGAAAGCGTGTTCCCAATCCACAGGCTTGCTAATGAAATCATTCATGCCGTAATCAAGACAACGCTGCTGATCGACGCTATTTACATTGCCGGACATGGCGATAATGGGCAGTGTGTCAAAACGCGGATTAGTACGAATACGTTTAGTGGCTTCATAACCATCCATGACCGGCATCTGGCAATCCATGAGCACTGCCGCATACTCATTATGACCGGCCAGCAAGGTTAAGGCCTCGAACCCATTATTAGCAAGATCAACCTGCATCCCTTCATGCTCCATGATATCGGGAATAAATTCCTGAATAATCAGATTGTCTTCGACCACTAAAATACGGGCATTGATTAATTTGGGATACTTAACGTCATGCTTTAAAGACGTTTTGGCACAAGGCACGAATAAAGGAGGGGCTATTTCTAAAGTAATCGTAAAGCTAAAGCAACTCCCGCTATCTTCCTGACTTTCAATACAGATATGACCGCCCATAGCAGAGACTAGCTGTTTGCTAATAGATAAGCCTAAACCCGTACCGCCATAAAGTCGAGTCGTTGAGTTATCCGCTTGATTGAAGGCTTCAAATAATTTGTTTTTATGGTTCATATCTAAACCAATGCCGGTATCGGTCACCGAAAAGTTCAAGCTGGCCTGTTTATCTTCAAGGCTTAGTAGCTGAACTTCGAGCGTGACACTGCCCGTGTGGGTAAATTTAATCGCATTACTGATCAGGTTTAGTAAAACTTGCTCCAAACGCAAGGCATCGCCAATGAATGTGGACGGTACTAAAGGGGCCACCTCAAAGATCAGGTTGACGTCTTTATCCGTCAGTAAAGGCGTGGCAACGGTTTTTAAAAACGTGATGACCGCATACAGTTCAAAAGGATGTTGTTCTAATTCAACTTTACCTGCCTCAAGCTTAGAAAAGTTAAGGATGTCATCCAATATGCCTAACAGCCATTTGGCGGAACTATTGATTTGAGACATGTAATGTTGTTGCTGAGCGGATAAATCCGTTTGCAGCGCCAGAAAAGCAATACTCATAATAGCATTGATGGGGGCACGAATTTCATGGCTCATATTGGCCAGAAATTGCATTTTTGAAAGAGCCAGTGCTTCAGCCTGTTCTTTAGCCACCAAAATGCCCTCCTCGTATTGTTTACGAAGGGTGATATCTTGTATAACACTCAGATAATGTGTGATCGTTCCAGAGGCATCACGGATAGGCGATATAAAAACCCACTCCAGATAATCGACGCCTTGTTTGGTTTTGTTGTAGAACTCCCCCTGCCAATGTCCACCGTTTTTCAGCTTAGCCCATAGGCCATTGTAAGTGTCTTCGGGCGTGTGGCCAGACTGAAAGAATCGGGGATTGCTACCGATAATTTCTTCACGTGTATAACCACAACTGTCGATGTACTGCTGATTGACATACTCAATCCTTGCATTCAAATCGGTGATGACCGTAGAAACTGGACTTTGCTCTAGGGCCTGGAGCAGCTTTTTAATTTCAAATTGAGATTCTATACGTTCGGTAATGTCGTAAAAGTTGATCACGGAGCCAATGATTTGCTCGTTCTCTAGGATTGGACGCGCCTGATATTGAACAGGAAAACTAGAGCCGTTTTTACGCCAGAATACCTCGGTATCTACTAACTGTGAATTTTGGCTCAATAATGTATGGTGGATGTGGCATTCACTTATCTCTAAGGGCGTTCCATTAGCGTGAGCATAATGAATCAACTCATGCATATTGCAACCAATAACCTCCTCTTGCGACGCATAACCCAGCATCGTTAACGCCGCGTGGTTGGCAAAGGTGCATGTGCCATCGAGACCCATACCGTAAATACCTTCACCCGTGGAATTTAATAGCAAGTCCAGCTTAGTATAGGCTTGCACTTTCTCATGCAAAAAAGCTTTAGTGATCATCTGCTGATATTCAAGCTCAGTGGTGTGGCGGCTTATTTTTTCTTTAAACATCTGCGAGCGGCCGGTACCGATGAGGGATAACACGCTCATTAGACTGGTCAGTAACAGGCCGACCAGGATAATTAAAGTCGAGTTATTTCCGCCATGCGCCGCAAGATAAGACGATGACGGTATGATTTCAAGGCGCCAGGAACGCCCGCCAACAGATAAACTCGATGCATTGAATTGTATAACAGGGTTATAAAGAAGTATTTTATTCTGTAATACCGGTGACTTCGGTTCATCGGATACATTGGTAAACAGCAATTTCTCAGCCGCCGGCGTGGTCTGATCGATCAATCGTAAACTCAGCCCTTCGGTGTTCGCCGTTTGAAATGCGGTCTCGATCACATCCCCGACCCGAAAGATGCCCACGAAATAACCGACGAGGGTGTTACGTCGCTGTTCCACTGTTTGTGTGGGATTAAGGCTATGATAAATCGGCATATACGCAACAATGCCCTGTTGTGTGCCTTGCTCTTGTACCAACGTGACCGGGGCTGTCAGGCTAAGTTCTCCGGTATCGGCAGCACGAGTCAGCGCAACTAAACGCTCTGGATTGGAAGCAAGGTCAAACCCCCAGGCGCTTTCATTACCCTGATAAGGCTCCATAAAAGTAATAGGTACATAAAAAGGGCGCGGCATGCCGCGCGGCATGGTTTTGTTCGCGCCTCGCTCGGTGATCTGAAAATGTGGATAGTCGGCCCGTTGAAAGCTTTTTTCAAATGCCTCCCGCTCATGGGCCTGAACAACCGGGGCCCATTCCAGTGCCTGTATGCCTCGAAATTCAGCTAATTGATGCAGCGTGTAGCGATGAAATGCTTCTCGGGTAACTTGACTCGATGTATCGTAAAGACTTATTAACCCGTGCAGTGCGTTGGTATGCTCACGAATCGAGTGTGCTAGGGTGGAATTTAACTCCTGAGCACGTAGATCGAACCTAGACTGGGTCCGTTGTTTGGATGCTATTTGATCGGTATAAATAAAGATCGAAGTCAATATAAAGGTCAATAATACTGGAAGGGTAATTATTACACGCCTATTTCCCGAAATGTTGTTAGTTGGCTGCAGCCAGACCAAGGCCAGTGGACTAAAGATAATAATGCCAAACACATCGCCCAAATACCAGCTTAGCCATTCAGTCAGAAGGGCTTCGCTGGAAATTAAGCTGAATCCCACTAGCGCTAGCGTAGACACCGTTGAATTGATCAATGCACTGAGCAACCCGCCAAATACCAAGAACAACACAATCTTTCTTGGCTCGTTCAGCGGATTTGGAAATCCGGCATAGCGCTTGACTAAATACGCTCCTCCCAGGGCTTGTAGACTAGCTCCCATGCTGATGAACAGGGGCGCCAGCAAAGAACTGAAATTTCCTGATGAAAATATAGCCGTAACCGGATTCAGGCCATTAATTAAAAAAGCCCCCAACAATATGCCAAGCCAGACCCGGTAGCCATAAATCAAAATACCAGTCAAGGCAATGCCAGCTGAAGGCCAGATCTGTGAGGAACAGCCTAATGTAGGCGCCAGAAATAAAGCCAGGTGCCCGGCAATAAAATACACCGTAGCCAGGCCGAATATAGGCAATAACCTCATTACGTGTAAACCTTATCCAGGTGAGCGAGTCCTTTAGCTGGGGTAGCACAAAGTATCAAGGCTGCCATAGGCAGGTAAAATATTAGTAAGTAATTTGCCATGAGTACTAGTGTCCGTAAATTTGCTAGCCTAAAAGAATGCTTCCTTGATGTGGGCACAAATGATGTCTAAAACATCAAACACGCCCCATCTATCAAGAATTAATAATGCATTTTCAACTGTTTTTGTACGACTCTAAATTCAACTGTACTCCACTTACGTAGAACTACCTATTTATTGCATGGATATTTATTAATACGTAGGCCTATGATTATCCTTATGTAATTATATTTACATGATCGTATAAGCATATACTTACAAAAGGTGAAGATTGATTAAATATAGCGTTGTTTCTATGTGGCTTAATTAAAGGTGGGTAGCTGAAAATGGCGGGCTGGAATGTTTAACAGCCGCTACTCGAGATGACTTGATGAAAATACTGGGTGATCGTCATGGGGTGCCCAGCCACTTTCATTAACCCATGCGAATATAGGCACACACTGCGCCCACCGTCTCAAATTGCAAGGTTAATCTTTGTGAATTGAATACCTGGTTCTGTAAAACAGCATGTTAGCTGAGACCTTTGCACGATGGCTCTTTATTAGTCCAATAATAGCTCAAAGGTGATTTTTAACTCATTTTACAAAAATAATAGCTAAATACTGTTCATTTAGCTTGGATTAACGCGCGAATTCAACTCTGAAGTGCAATTCTAGTATTCATGCAGCCTGCCGAATATCATCGCCAAAAAATACTGCATGAGGTGTTTTATAGTTT
>QVQF01000220.1 GCA_003584895.1 Methylococcales bacterium | reverse complement strand
GCTTCATTAACATCAAAACCTGTTAATGCCGCAACAGCGCCCGGCGCTGCCAGTGCTGGGGTTGTGCTCATAGACATCGATAACAGACCGCTAGCCGCCGCTATCATCATCGGATACTTGCGTTTTGGTATACTTTTCATTTTAATTCCCCTCAATATATTTAAATAGTCTATTTTGTCGCCAAAATTACAACGTAATTATCATTCGGCATAAAGCACAACTATAGTTAAGCAGATAGTGTGCCAAAAAATAAACCTTACTATTTACAGTAGGTTGCGGGGATAAGAATATTGTTGTGGTTATTTTAGCACCATCATTGTGCGTTTATTAATTTTCATTGCCTTAAATGTGTGCGATTCATCCACTATTGTTGCTGGATTACAATGCAGGTGTAAAGATTTGACGATATTGCTACGCTGATAATGGTCTTTTAAGCAAATGCGGTCAGTCAACACTGATTTTTAAGCCCGCACCAAAATAATGCGAACAGAGTTCTTCTTTTTTTAGTGGCGAATCTAGCAAAAAAAATGGTATCGTTACCTCGTTTGGCATAAAACACTGTTCTAATAATAACCAATCTCAGGAGACAACCTACATGTCTGTAAAAAAAGTACTTAAAATGATCGAAGAAAACGATATCAAATTCGTTGATTTTCGTTTTTGTGATACCCGTGGTAAAGAACAACACGTCACATTCCCAGCACACTCCATTGATGCAGATACTTTCGAAGAAGGTAACATGTTTGATGGTTCGTCAGTAGCCGGTTGGAAACACATCAATGAATCAGACATGATCTTAATGCCTGACGCATCTACTGCCGTTATCGACCCTTTCTTTGATGACAACACCTTGATCTTACGTTGTGACATCATTGAGCCAAAAGACATGAAAGGTTATGAGCGTGATCCACGTTCATTAGCTAAACGTGCTGAAACTTATTTGCAGTCAACCGGTATTGCAGACGCTGCATACTTTGGCCCAGAAAATGAATTCTTTATCTTTGATGATGTCCGTTGGGGCACTGATATGAGTGGATCATTTTACAAAGTTGATTCAGAAGAAGCGGGCTGGAACTCTGAAAAAGTTTATCCAGACGGCAATACTGGCCATCGTCCAGGCGTTAAAGGTGGTTATTTTCCAGTACCTCCAGTTGATTCACTTCAAGACATGCGTTCTGCAATGTGCTTAACCCTAGAAGAAATGGGCCAAGTAACAGAAGTTCATCATCATGAAGTAGCAACAGCGGGTCAATGTGAAATTGGCGTAAAATTTAACACCTTAGTTAAAAAAGCAGATGAAGTTTTAGTTCTAAAGTATGTAGTGGCTAACATTGCCCATGCTTATGGCAAAACAGCGACTTTTATGCCTAAACCTTTAGTAGGTGATAACGGTAGCGGTATGCACGTCCACCAATCATTATTTAAAGACGGCAAAAACCTGTTTACAGGTGATTTGTACGGTGGCTTGTCTGAAACTGCGTTGTATTACATCGGCGGTATCATTAAGCATGCTAAAGCATTAAACGCGTTTACTAATGCATCAACTAACAGTTACAAGCGTTTAGTTCCAGGTTTTGAAGCACCTGTTATGTTGGCTTACTCTGCACGTAACCGTTCTGCTTCTATTCGTATTCCTTTTGTAAATAATCCAAAAGGTCGTCGTATTGAAGTTCGTTTCCCTGATTCAACAGCTAACCCATACTTAGCATTCGCTGCAATGATGATGGCTGGCTTAGATGGTATTGAAAACAAAATTCATCCTGGCGATGCTATGGATAAAGATTTGTATGATTTACCAGCAGAAGAAGCAAATCTTATCCCACAAGTCTGTCATTCATTTGATCAAGCTTTAGATTCTTTAGATGCGGATCGTGAGTTCTTGAAAAAAGGTGGTGTTTTCACTGATGACGTCATCGATGGTTATATTGCTTTGAAAATGGAAGAAGTTACTCGTTTACGTATGAGTACTCATCCAGCTGAATACGATATGTACTACAGCCTATAAATTCTAGGGCTGTTTCACACAGCTCCAGAGTTACAAAAGACCCCGCAAGCCATTAGGCTTAGCGGGGTTTTTTTATGTCCGTTCTACCCACTTGAGAGCAAGTAAAAAAGTATGTGTTACCTGCAGGGGCCTTTAATCGCCTGCTAACAGCCTTTGTCTTAGTGCTTTAGGAATGTAAGCCTTCAATGGCATTGAAATAAAAGAGCATGATCTTTATATTGTATTTTGGTATCATTAATTTCATCTATGATAAATAGCTGGGCGTTTAAGTCTCTGGGCAAGCGTAAAGCTCATTTACAAAGTTGTTAACAGGTAAAAAGAGCCCGTGTGGCGATAGGATAAGACGTTGATCATTAATAATCCTATGTCTATTTGGGCATGTTTAAAAGTACATAAGGATATTTTATGCAGAGGAAACATGAAGCTGGCTTGGTAATGGTTGAAGCGGCCATAATACTGCCTGTTTTTTTTATGCTCCTATTCGGCATAATACAGATTGCTTGGCTAATGTCTAGAATAGAGATACTGACTGACGCCGCATATATAGGTGCTAACACGCTTGCCGTAGAACGAGGGACTAGTTCACCCTATTGTAATACCGTGGGAGCGCCAATGTATAAAGAAGGGATTGGAGGAACAAACGTCTGTCAAAGCTGCGCCATTAATGCAATTACTTCAGGTCAACCAAATTGCCTTAACCAGATTTTCCCTGCGTTAAAAACGTTTTCAGGAAATACGATGAACTCCACAAATACCAAAATTGCAATGATGACGGTAGGTGGTATAACGTGCTCAGCTGATGCTATCTGCAATGGGTTCGGCGCAAGTGGAGTCCCTCCTGCTGCTGGTACTGTAGCGGCAGTGCAGCTAAAATACACATTTACGCCATTAGTTCCTATGCCGACGGGGAATATTCTATCATCGCTAATTTGTGGAGGAAACGGCAACAATAATTCAACCTGTACACTGTATTCGCCGATAGCCTACGCAATTGTGCAATGAGCTTAATGAGAGTGAAATCATGATATTAAAAAAACAAAAAGGCGTGGCAATTGTTGAATTCGCCCTTGTAGTTCCGATTCTTTTGTACTTAGTTTTTGGTACATTGCAATTCGGATGGCTATTGATGAAATATCTAACAGTTGTCAACGCTGCTGCTGTGGGATCCCTTTTTCTTGCAAGTCAAGGTACAACCACCGCTACACCTTTTGCAGCAACAACAGCCGCAGTGTGTGGCGCGCTGGGGGGAGCGCTAGGAACTACTGCCAGCCTCAGTACTGCTCTAAGTTGTCCTGCGGATGCGGACGTCACCGTCACCATGACCCTCTACGGCACTCTTTGCTCGAGTAATAGCCTATGCTCAGCTCAGTTTCCCCCAGTTAATGTCAATAATTGTAATAAGGAAGGAAATGCTGCGGTTACTGTCACCTATACTTTTCATTCACTACTTCCTGGTGTTGAATATATCATGCCCACAACGATTAGTAGAATCGCATCTACGCCAATTCCGAAAACGTACTGTTAATATAAACTTAATAATAAGGAGTGCTTAACATGAACACAATTAAGTCTGGACCTTATATAAGGCTCACTCAGCAACGTGGTGTCATTTTACCGCTTGTTGCGGCATCGATGTTGGCCTTTGTGGGGTTTACCACTTATGGCATAGATATCGCCAATATAGCCTATAACCAAAATATGTTAGATAACGCCGTAAGGAATGCTGCACTCTATGGAGGGCAGCAGCTCGGAGCCGGGAGTGCTGATGCGGCCGCGCAGTTAGCAACAGCAACATGGTTGTATACTAATATGCAGTTAAGTAGTAATAATGCCGTGCCTTCAACCGCTGAAAATCGTGGAAACGGAGCGTTAGCAAAGTGAAGATTTTTAGTCCCAGATAGCCGCAGGGCATGTGTTTCCACGGAGCGTTCTTTGCGATGTGGAAATGCAGGCTGTACGATAAGGCGTAAAGTCATTTGCGAAAGTATGCGAATACCCCTTGTTGGGTATGCAGCGACTGAAGCAGGACGAATCTGGGCGCCGAAGGCATAAAATAAGTCGCGTAGGTTTTGCTGATTTTTTGAGCAGGAAGCCCGAAAAAATCTTTAAGCAAAATTAGCGACTCCCCGATGATAAGTGCTGCACTGTTGGAACTCTAACAGGAGTGGGGAAAGGTATGAAGATCTCTCAATCCGCACCGATAAAGCTATTTTTTGGCCCGATCATTGGTCAACCTAGCACGACTTTAACAGCAACTGCGATGGCATCTGCCTCTGGCGGCACGGCTAAGCCGGCAAATGTTATGCTTATTTTAGATACCACAGGGTCTATGACTACTATAGATAAGTATTGTAATGTTAATAATACGGGATCTACTCAAATGGCATGCGCGCTACTAGGGGCGCAATCAATATTAAGTCAACTTAATTCCATCACAGACAATGTCGGGGTCGTGGTTTTCCCTCCGAGGACAGCAGCGCCGTCTTCGAGCGCATCAAGTGGATGCGCTACTCCTACGCAAGTACAATATATGTGGAAAGAAAAAGCTACAGACATTAGTAGTGGTTCTTATAGCACACTCGCTGCTGCGGAGAATAATAGATTATCAGTGGGTTCAATTCCTGCTTATATGACCAGTCTTGGAGTTCTTAATTATGGAAGTCCTATAGTATATGCGGTCGGAGGAAGCAGCAGTAAATCTGTGGGTTGCTTGCCGGCAAAGGGTAATAGTACTTATTACGCCCAGGCCTTTTATACAGCCCAAGATAATCTCTGTAAGTTATCTGGGATGGTATCATCTGGAACAACACCGAACAATTGCGATGGTTTTGCTATAACACTAGATATACATAACGGTAACCCTAAAAACACGACCAAGTACTCAGCTGGCAATGGTCTACAAAATATTATCATTTTCCTCAGCGATGGAGATGCGAATGCAGTTAAGCCTGCGGTCAAACTATCAAACGGTGTTGAGGTACCTGCTGTGACTGCTGTTGAGAATTCGAAATATATTAGCCCAGGGTTAATTCCTGATTTATGGGGTCCCACAGGCTTAAATACCGGCACTTACGATAAAAACCAGTGCCAGCAAGGAGTCATAGCAAGTAATGTTGCAAAGACTGCAAAAACTATAGTTTACAGCGTGTCCTTTTACTCACCTCCTAATGCTACTCAAACGGACTCTGGCTGTAATACAGATAATTCGATATACGTTGCTGGGAAAACTACATCTGGAGTGTATACGCCAGCTATTGCAGCTAGCGCTAATATAATACCAAACGGAACGGGTGGTTACTTTGGAAAAAATATTACAGCCTGTCAAACGATGGCAATGATAGCTGGCACTACGCCTTCCATTGCGCTCCCGCCGGCCCCCAGCACTGGTGTTAATGTTTCAGGGAATTACAAGTATTTTTACACAGATGTTTGCGCTGCAAATTTGGGCAATAAAAATGCCAGCATAGTTGTAATGCTTGGCAATATCGGGGCAATTTTAGGATTTCCGCGCATTGTGAGTGGTACAGCTCCTTTTACTGTACCCTAAATAGTTCTAGATTATTAAAAAGTGCTGATCAGTTTTAAACTGATCAGCGCTTTTGTTTAGATATTCATATCAAGTCCATCTGTCTATCTTGAGCGTCGTTAATGGACTTTTGCGTGGCTTTTATAGCGAGCTAAAACGTAAACATATAGCGTTGGATGGTGGTCTTCAATACACAAATCACCTAACATATCATTTCTAGCTGTTCATGCTGGAATCACCGCTTTGACCTCAATAAATGTGGAGAATAGTCTTTAGAGTACTCTGTGTCTGTGTTTTTCAGCATTTTATGGTCTATAAAGACTGAGAAAACCTATAGTTGCACACTGAAGGTCTATGATTGACTCTGTAGCGGGCTATTTTAACCCTGCTATCAGTCGCTAGTGATCTGAAGTTGACTTATCATGGTCCGTGCTGCACTGTTCGAACTATGAAGCTAATCTTGCGAGGTCTGGAGTGAGCTATTTGTAGTTAATGATTGACGGTTCCAAATAAGCTAGGGACTATTAAACTTGATCCAGTAACGATAAAGTATTTGCATTTTGCAACTGAGGACGCTCATGATCATCATAGAGCACTAAAAATTCATCTGCTATAGCGCTAGTTTGGCAACTTTAGTCTTCGCGTTGTCATGTTATGACAGGCCTTTTGAGTCGATAAGCTAAGCAAAGAATAAGGATAAATAATTCCCATCCATAAAAACGCTTATAGAGTGTTAGAATACCAGTAGCACGTTATAGGCTGGCTTTAACTAGACCAGCAATCAAACTATTCACTAATGACAGTGACTGTTTAAAGTCATTAATTGATGGGGTCGGTACTCACTAAAGAGTTCCCCGACCTGCTTAACCATACGATCTCTGAGGGCACTATGCGGAATCTGAAGTTCTTACCTATCGCGTTAGGCGCGACACTCGTTATTACTATCATTTTATATGTCGTTTTTCACTTCATATTTATTGATCTGTTTGTTGACCTGTGGTGGTTCCAATCTTTAAAACTAGGGGCTTACTTTTGGTTACGCTTACTCTATAAGTTTTTTCTGTCAGGTGGCGTCACTGTCGCATTTTTCGCTATTTTCTTTTTTCATTTCTGGATAGCCTCTCGATATTTGGGTTTAAATCCCCGCGATGAAGTCCTTAATAATGCTGATCAACGCCTGCGCTTTCAGCGCTTTTCTGATATGTTTATGAGTGGCTCAGTAAAGATCTATACG
The DNA here is from genome assembly GCA_003584895.1 of Methylococcales bacterium. GTDB lineage: Bacteria > Pseudomonadota > Gammaproteobacteria > Methylococcales > Methylomonadaceae > Methylobacter_C. Next base: position 6,698 of record QVQF01000220.1, on the reverse strand, counting down.
CCTATCTCCTTAGCGCTGGCTATTTTTGTCGCCCTACCTTTTTATAATCAGTGGGAAACCTCGCTACTGTATTTTTTCGGTACTGATTCAGGCGTAACAGAAAACGTTTACGGACGTGATGTTAGCTTTTATTTACTTTCTTACCCTATTTACACCCTCATTCAAAAAGAACTGCTCATCACTAGCAGTTTGGTTTTTTCATTAGTGGGTGTGCTTTATTGGCTAGAGCATATTTTTGTACCCAGTCAAAACAAAGAATTTCCCGTAGGCGCCAAAGTACATTTAACCTTATTAATCAGTTTTGTAGTGGCTTTTGTGGTGTGGGGTTTCTTGCTAGAACGCTATGCGCTTTTATATACCAACGCCTACGAACCCATATTCTATGGCCCTGGCTTTGTAGAGATTCGCTATAAATTACCGCTGATATGGTTAGCCATTGCTACTTTTATGGCGACAGCCGTCTCTGCTATATTGTTTATTTTTTCAGAAAAGCATCGTATCAAAGCGCCTTTTTTAATCACACTGATTGCGTTTCTTTGCGTGTTGGGATTGCCTAAAATTCAGGCCATACCTGATGCGATACAAAAATATATTGTTAATCCAAATCCGGTTAAATCGAATAAACCCTTTATGCAGTTGAATATTGATTCAACCTTAGCGGCTTATGATTTAAAGAATATTAAAACCGTTGATATGACCATAAAGCTCGATGCAGCTAAGGACATAGAAACCTGGAGTACACAAAAGCATTTTGAGAATATTCCAGTATGGGATAGAGAATATATCATTGATAGCTATAAGCAATTACAAGAGATAAGACCATATTACAATATTCTATCTGTCGATGAAGATCGTTATTTTATTCTTGATCACACTAGACAGGTCGATATAGCGGCCAGAGAAATTAATACCTCTAAGCTACCCCGTGAAGCCCAAAACTGGGAAAACATCCATTTACGTTATACACATGGCTATGGTGCGGTAGTAACTCCGGCCGCCCAAGATGCTAATAATCCCTTGGTTTGGTATTTGCGTGATTTAAACATGCATTCCGATGTGGGCCTTAATGTTATGCATCCTGATATTTACTACGGTCTGGAGCATTATGATTATGCCATCGTGCCTAATAAATTGAAGGTCGAAGGTATTGCCGGTACTGATCCTAGTATTTCCGAAGAATATCATGGCGAGGGTGGGGTTCCGATTCCATCTTTATTTAGAAAAGCATTATTTGCGCTTTATTTTAAAGATGAAAAGATATTCTTTTCAACAAATATTTCTAATGAAAGTAAGGTCAAAATACGCCGAAATATTACCGAGCGCATTAATCATTTAACGCCCTTTTTACATCTTGATAAAGATCCCTATTTGGTCTTAACTAAGGATCGATTTTATTGGATACAAGATGCTTATACCTTATCTGATAAATATCCTGTTTCTAAACCTGCTGAAGCCGATTTTTTGGCAGGTCATCAAAAATTCAACTACATACGTAATTCCGTTAAGATTGTTGTAGATGCCTTTGATGGTGATGTAGATTTTTATATCTCTGATCCTTCAGATGCCATTATTCAGGCTTATTACAATGCTTACCCAGGCTTGTTTAAAAATCTGGACGAAATGCCTGTGGAGTTAAAGCAGCATTTACGCTATCCGCGTGATCTGTATTATTTACAAATGAAAGTGTATGCCAAATATCATCAGCAAAACCCTGAGTTGTTTTATGAACAAGCAGAAACTTGGGCGCAGGCGAATGTAAGAGAGCAACCGGTCTTACCTTATTATCAAACCATGGATTTCGGTAATTGTAATGATACCGAAGAGTTTGTATTAATTAATCCCATGACACCTGTTAATAGAACTAATCTGAGTATGATTGGTATAGCGGGTACCTTAGATAAAACTAAGTGTGGCTTAGATTACAAGCCTAGTATTACGGTTTATAAGTTTGGTAAAGATGTACAGGTTAATGGTCCAGCACAAGTTGAGGCTTTGATTAATCAAGACCCTGATATTTCTGAACAATTCACTCTTTGGGATCAACATGGTTCCGTTGTTGAAATGGGCCGTATGATTATTTTACCTATGGGAAATACCGTGCTCTATGTGCATCCTATTTACATGGCTTCAACCAAAAACAAAATTCCCGAATTAGCGAGAGTGATTGTGTCTGTGGGTAATGAGACCATTATGGATACTACTTTGTGGTCGGCCTTTAATCGTTTAAAACAAATATTTATTAAAAATGCTGCTGAAAGCGATGGCTCAGAAACACCCAAAGCGATTTTGAAACCGAAAAGCAATTAGTTTTGTAGGTCGGGTTAGGCGCTAGCCGTAACCCGACAATCAGAACCTTCAAATTAACAACATTCACCAGCTATATGATTATTTCTGTTGTTATTCCTACTTATAATCGTCGTGACTTACTAAAGCGCGCTTTAGTATCCGTTTTTGCTCAAAGCTTGCTGCCGACTGAAGTCATTGTCATCGATGATGGCTCTACCGATGGCACAGAGCTGATGATAGCCAAGGAATTTCCATTAGTACGCTATTTTCGTCAAGAAAACGCCGGTGTTAGCAGCGCTAGAAATTTAGGTATAGACCTTGCCAAAGGTGACTGGCTGGCTTTTTTAGATGCAGATGATGAATGGTTGCCAGATAAATTAAAGCAGCAATGTAAGGCTTTGCTCGCCAATTCTGAGAGCAAGATTTGTCATACTGAGGAAATGTGGATACGTAATGGTATCCGCGTTAATCCCGCTAAAAAATATACTAAAACGGGTGGCTGGATATTTAATGATTGTTTACTGTTATGCGCAATTTCGCCGTCGACAGCTATGATTCACCGCTCTGTATTTGAGGATGTCGGTGTATTTGATACCGATTTTCCAGTCTGTGAAGATTACGATCTATGGCTTAGAATCACTGCAAACTATCCGGTGTTATTGATTGCAGAGCCGCAGATAAAAAAGTACGGCGGACATGATGATCAGTTATCGCAAAAGTATTGGGGTATGGATCGATTTCGTATCAAAGCACTGCAAAAAATCATTGATAGCGGTCAGTTATCTCAAGAAAACCAACAGTCCGCTATCAGCTTATTATTAACAAAAGCTCAGATTTATCTGGATGGCGCTATAAAACGAGAAAAGACTGAAGAGGCCGAAGATTACCGGCAACTCATAGGGCGTTATTAACTGATGTTAAGCAGCCTTCAGCTGTTATAAAAAACAAATAATGAGTCGCTATCGCGACGGTTGTTTTAATCGGGTATTCGCACCCGAGGGCGAGATACTTTCTTTTGCTCCGCCAAAAGAAAGTATCCAAAGAAAAGGCGGCTCGATTGCAGCTTCTTCCTGCGCTCCTCGTTTTTGTCGGGGGGCGGTAGAGAGGGCTTCCTGCCCTCCTACTGCCTCGCGGCATCCATGCCGCGCCCCTTCGGGCTAATCCCAACAAAATCTGTGGTGCTCAGCGCGGCAAACGAGTGAAAGCGCTGTACTGCGTAACGTCAGTTATTAATAGGTGTTGTTTAGTCTTGTTCTCTAAAGCGTACAGTAAGACCTTGCAGAAAGTTTCTAATAATTTGATCGCCGCATTCGCGATAGTTTTTATGGCCTTTTTGTCTAAAAAAAGCACTCAGCTCGCCCTTTGATATTTGAAAGTCTGCTAGCTTTAAGGTGCTGAGCATATCGTCTTCTTTAAAGTCTAAGGCGATTCTTAATTTTTTAAGTATGCTGTTATTAGTCAGTGGTAATTCTGCAGGCTTGGTTTGGCCGTGTGGAGTTTCTAGTACACCTCTTTTAAAGGTAATCAGTCCTTTCAAAAAGGCATCCATGCGATCATTATCAAGTTCAATATAACCTTCTAGGTTATCTTTTTTGAGTAGGTGTAGTAACTCATCTCGCTCGATAATCACATCATTTAAGGCAAATATTTCAATCATAGTTTGGTCGTTAAGCTCTAAAGCATAGCGTACTCGGCGTAATACATCGTTGTTAATCATAGTTTATTTGCTCGAAGATGTTAGTAGGCACGATGTTAATCGTGATTTGTTTGTGTTAATTCCAAGCAGATTGGTACTGCCTTAAATTAATAGTAGTGAGTAGGCCGGATAAGCAACGCGCATCCGGCATCAATGGTGAATGCGCGCGGCTTAACTTGGAGTGCTGAGCTTCAGCTATTGCTTTTTAAAACAGCTAAAGCTGTTTTACTCCAGACACACAGTATTACTTACTTTGCACAAAGTGCAGAGTGGAGGAACAATAAGAGAGCTAATTAATCCCTTAGCAATTCATTAATCCCAGTCTTGCTGCGAGTTCTTTCATCAACTTGTTTGATAATAACTGCACAGTAAAGACTGTAACTGCCATCTGCTGAAGGTAAATTACCCGATACCACCACTGAACCTGCTGGAATACGACCAAAACTGATTTCGCCGGTCATGCGGTTGAAAATTTTGGTGCTTTGGCCGATATAGACGCCCATGGAAATAACACAGCCATCTTCAACAACCACGCCTTCTACGATTTCAGAGCGGGCACCAATAAAACAGTTGTCGCCAATAATAGTCGGGCCTGCTTGTAAAGGCTCTAAGACGCCACCGATGCCTACGCCGCCTGAAAGATGTACATTTTTACCAATTTGCGCACAAGAGCCGACTGTAACCCAGGTATCAACCATAGTGCCACTGCCTACATAAGCACCGATATTCACGTAAGAAGGCATCAAGATAGCGCCAGGGGCTATATAAGAACCGTGACGAGCAACTGCATTAGGCACTACGCGCACGCCTGCTTTAGCGAAATCTTCTTCTGTGTAATTTGAATATTTGCATTCGACTTTATCGTAGTAACGAGTATTGCCGCCATCCATTAGGCGGTTTTCGTTGATTCTAAATGATAAAAGTACTGCTTTTTTTAACCATTGATGAGTCACCCAATCGCCGTCGATTTTTTCAGCAACTCTTAAGGTGCCTTGATCAAGTAAATTAAGAGTTTCAGTGACGGCAGCGCGAATCTCTGCTGAAACATTGGCGGGTGTAAGATCTAAGCGTTGTTCAAAAGCTTCGTTAATGATATTTTCAAGTTGTGACATGATTCTTCTTTATAGTGTGTTAAGGAAATTTTTAATACGATGAGCGGCTGTTATGCAGTCATCCAGTGGAGCAACTAAGGCAATTCTAACATGGTTGAGACCAGGGTTTAGTCCTTGAAATTCACGGGACAAAAAACTACCTGGTAGCACGGTGATGTTTTCGCTAGCAAAAAGCTGCTGGGCAAAGTCGGTATCTGCGATCGGTGTTTCCAGCCAAACATAAAATCCGGCGGCGGGTTTATTAATGGTGCAGACTTCTGTAAGTATGTTGATGAAGGCGGCAAATTTTTCACGGTATAAGCGACGATTTTCGATAACATGCTCTTCATCCTGCCAAGCCTTAATGCTCGCATACTGCGTAGGTAAAGGCATGGCGCAACCTTGATAAGTACGATATTGAAAATACTGATTTAATAGCTCAGCATCGCCTGCAACAAATCCTGAGCGTAAACCCGGCGCATTAGAACGCTTAGATAAACTATGAAAAACTACACAACGTTTAAAGTCATGATGGCCGATGTTATAAGCTGTTTGCAGTAAACCGGCAGGTGGCTGTTGTTCATCGTCATAGAGTTCGCTATAGCATTCATCAGAGGCGATCACAAAATCGTATTGTTCCGCTAAGTTAATGAGTTTTTCATGATCAGCGGCGCTCATCACTGCGCCACTGGGATTGCCTGGTGAGCAGATATAAATAAGTTGGCAGCGTTGCCAAATGTCTACCGGCACAGCATCAAAATCAGGCAAATAACCTGACTCAGCTAGCGTATTTAAAAAATAGGGTTCTGCTCCTGCTAATAATGCCGCACCTTCGTATATCTGATAAAAAGGATTAGGCATAATAACGATGGGCTTAGTGCTAGGATCAATTAAAAACTGAGCAAATGAAAACAAAGCCTCGCGTGTGCCACTGACAGGTAAAACCTGGGTTTCAGGATTAATGCCTGCGGATGGAATTTGAAAACGTTGTGCTAGCCAATCAGCAATGGTGCGTCTAAGCTCTACTATGCCTTTGGTGGTTGGGTAATTGGATAAACCCGAGATATGTTTTAACAACGCCTCTTCAATAAAAGCTGGAGTTGTGTGGGTAGGCTCGCCTATCGATAAGACTATTGCTGACTTATTGATTGGAGGAACAATGCCGGCTTTAAGTTGGGCTAGTTTCTCAAAAGGATAGGGATGTAAATATTTTAAGTTAGGTGTCATGGCTGGTTACTCACGATAAGAAATCTGTCTATTAATCGACAGGCGTTGGCGAGTCGGAAGATCAACGGGAGTGACAACGCAACTACTTTGATTTTGTAAGTGGAACAGATCTGTTTTAAGAATAGATCATGGATGGCCGCACTTTCATCATGGTCGCTATTTTACCGTAAGTTTTTATTTTGGGCTTGGTCTTGTCATAATTATTTTAGTTGCTTGCTCAGTGTGCCATCTAATTGGTCTTAGCAGTGATTTAAAAAGAAATAATGAGGTCGCTATCACGACGCTTGTTTTAATCGGGTATTCGCACCCGAGGGCGAGATACTTTCTTTTGCTCCGCCAAAAGAAAGTATCCAAAGAAAAGGCGGCTCGATTGCAGCTCGATCTGCGCTCCTCGGTTT